>JABSPC010000418.1 GCA_013215515.1 Crocinitomicaceae bacterium | reverse complement strand
AATCTACTTTTTCAAGATTCAAAGCCTGAAGCTCCGTCAACTGGAAGGTGTCATAATCAATTTTAGATGAAGATTCAACAAGTAATTGCGTCTTCTCTTCAAGTTCTTTCTTTTTGAATTGGTACGCTGCGAATGCTAATTCAAATTGACCCCGTTCATTAAGTGTTCCGGTCAAAATATCCATTAGTCGCAATTGGAAACTTTTATCCTTAAGCTCTAAGGTATTGTACTGTGAATGAATGTGAATAAGGCCTCCTGTCAACTCTTTCAATGTATTAAGTTGCACGGGAATATCGTTGATAAACGCTCTTGATCGACCTTGTTTGTAGATTTCTCTTCGAACTATAGTCAGATCAAAATAATCCAGCTGATTCGCTTCGAAAAAATATTTCATGTTGAATCCAGAAATATCAATTTCTGCTTCCACCACTGATTTATCCCTTAATTCTCCGATAACAGAAAAATTAGCTCTCTCGCCGAGAATTAAATTTAAAGCGTTTAATAAAATGGATTTACCAGAACCTGTTTCACCTGTAATAACAGTGAATCCACCTTCAAATTGAATATTTACAGAATCAATTAAAGCAAAGTTTTCTATTCGTAAGGATCGGATCATTATTCAAGAATCGACTGATATTTTGAAGAATTCGTTGGATCAAGTCGTTTCAAGAGATTCACGACTTGGTTCTTCTCTTTCGTTTCAGCGTCTCCATACAGATTCACCAATTCAGTTGTTTTAGCACGAATAAAATTCGTAACGTTTAAAGAATTTGGTCGAGTCGAAACTACTTTAAGTAATTTGTTTAAGGCGGTATAGATAGCCTTTCTTCCTGCTACCTTATCATCGTACATTACATCCAAGCCCTTTCTATGGTACTCGTAATTGCATTCTCTCAATGGGTTAAACAACTGGTGTAAAGCGTTGTCCACCAACCAATATCGATTTCTTTTACCTCTTTCATTTGATTTCCAACCTGGAGCTCCAGATGCTTGAGCATTCGTTACGATTTGTTGTGCTTCATTGAAATACTTCGTTCCTCCTTTGCTGGAAAACGAATCATAATCCATTGCAATGATATAGTACGCATAGAATGCCAATATAGAAGTAATGTTATCCCTGTATTGATTCGGAGCGTAGGCTAGAACTGCATTTCTGGAAAACGCAAAAACAACATCCTCATCTTGAAAATTGAAAAGCGTTGTGTTATAACTAGAACTAAATGCTGGTCGAGATGATTGAACTTGAATCGCTCCTGAATAAGTTCCTGACGAAGGCACTGATGTAATTTGTATTTGAAGATTACAATTGATTCTTTCCTCTACGGTAAATTTATCTTTTGTCCATTGCGTGTTATTCATGAATTCATAAATAACTTGCTTTAATTGCTCAATAATTTCGAGTTCAACACTCGTGATTTCAAGCTTTGCATCGGTCACGATATTCACTTGACAATTTAATTCTTGAGACCTCCCCAACATTGAGAATCCAGCGATACACGCTATAAGTACAACTATTTTCATTTCGATATATACGTTTTCAAATGTGATACAATATCACGAGCAACTTCTTTCTTAGACTTTAACTCAAAATCTACAAGATTATTGTGATTATCTAAAATACTAATTTTGTTTGTGTCAACACCAAATCCGGCTCCTTTATCTTCAAGTGTATTCAATACAATTAGATTTAAGTTTTTCTTAACCAATTTCTTTTTCCCGTTCTCAACAAGATCATTGGTTTCTAAGGCAAATCCGACCAATATTTGATCGCTCGATTTAGTATCTCCTGCCCACTTTAAAACATCGGGATTTTTAATTAATTCAATAGATAATTCATCATCATTTTTCTTGATTTT
>JABSPC010000417.1 GCA_013215515.1 Crocinitomicaceae bacterium | reverse complement strand
TTTACTTCTTCAATAATTGATTCCACATCTCTGGCTTCATCAATATAAATAGGTTCTCCAAATCGAACTTTACACACCATCGGAAGAATGATTTTTTTGTCTTTTGGCAATACGCGACCAAACCCATCTAGGTACACAGGTATAAAAGGAATACCTGGATTCTTCTTTAAAATAATGGCGATTCCGCTTTTAAAATTGGCCATCACACCAGGTTGACCACGGCTTCCTTCTGGAAAGAGTACAAGTGACTTTCCCCGTTTAATGCAATCGTCCAAAATGTCAATTCCACTTGGTTCTCCTTCTTTCCGTTTTCTATTAATCATTATTGAATTAAAGAAAAACTGGGTGATGGAAGTAGTAAATTTCGATTTCCCAAAGTAGTCGCCAGCAGCAATAGATCGAATGTACTTGAGTTTCCTGCCTGGAAGAGCGGCCATAATGGAGACCATATCAAAATGACTGTTGTGATTTGCTACAACGATGAATTGATTTTTGTCGTCAAAGATTTCTCGGTTCTGAAACTTAACTCCAATGAATAGTGTTAGCCATGGCCGAATAATTAGCGAGTAAAAAAGTCGAATGAAGATGTATTTTACTTTCTTCATTACATGCAGAATATGAGTAAGTGATAAAACAATGGAGTTGTGAAGATTATAGAATCCAAACGATCCATCGCACCGCCGTGTCCAGGAATTAGGTCGCTTGTATCTTTCAATTTCAAATCTCGCTTAATGGCTGATATCAATACATCTCCTAGGAAGCCCATTACACCAATTGCCAACCCGATTAAGAATGAGTCCAAGCCTTCCAAAGGAGTTAGTCCGCTAATGAGGTAGGCCAATACACCTGTTGTTAAAACACCTCCGATAAATCCAATCCAAGTTTTGTTGGGGCTAATTTTCGGTAATATTTTTCTTTTGCCAAGAAGCGTTCCCCAAGTATATTGGAAAACATCATTGAAGGCAGTCAAAGCGAGTAGGTATAGAATCAAACCACCTGATCCAGCTAAACCATAAGGAGTTGAAACGTTGAACAGAAGTACCATATAGCTCAAGAGGTACACCGTGAGCATTAGCATTGCTGGTAAGATCGACATTGATCGGCCAATTAACTTTGTATCCCCTGTAAGTACCAGAATAATTGCAATTGTAGAGAACATCACCAATGGAATGAAGAGCAAGAACTCATGGTAATAGTTGTGGTAGGCCAAATAATATTGGATTGGGATGCATAAGTAACAAGCTAGTATTGCAACTCTATCTGAAGCACGAAGTCGACCAATCGACATCATTTCCCTTAGTGCCACGAATGATATATATCCGATGAGAATGGTTCCGATAATAGGAGGGGCTACAACGATAATTGTGATCCCAATGACCATTCTCCACCATGAATCTACCTTAGTGATTAGCGTCTTAAATGTTTCCGATTTTTTCTTGTGATAAAGAATTCTGAAAACTGCTGAACATGCAATAAGAACGGCATAAACGCCTGTAAATACGTAGATGATTTCAAGTGGTATGAAGTATTCAGAAATTATCATTTCAAGGACTTTCTAATTCGAATGAACGTGCTTAGGGCCGTTAACCCAGTTAAAATGCTAAAATACCAATTACCGTATTCAGTAACGTCGCTCCAGAAATAAAAGATCAAACAAAAGATCCCAATCGCCAAGGCTCGATCGCTTTTCCCCATTGGACCTTCATACCTTCTTTCGCCGCCAATCACTTTGCCTAGAATTCCTGCGTATTCGTTTAAAATAGCGAGAACACCGAATAGTATTATTACAACGGGGTGAATTTCTGGTAGAATAATAAGAGGGAAAATAATTGCAGCATCTGAAACGACATCCCCAAGTTCATTGAGGATTTCTCCCAAATCACTTTTCATATTGTATTGCGTAGCCATCATTCCGTCGAGTGCGTTAAGCGCCATTCGAATGAGGTAGCCAATTGGGATAATGAGAATTAAAAACGGAAAATCTCGATAATATAAAAAAGACCAACCCATTCCAATAGACAGAATAACAGCCGCTATCGTAATTTGATTTGCAGTAATCCCCACTTTGTGAAGTCCACGAAGTAAAGGCTGTAGAAGCTTTTGAAATGCTGGCTTTATTTTATAAATAGAAATCATTCTTCGTTTATTTCAATCTATAATTAGGGTCAATTGAATTGTTTTTTCTTTAAAAATGGTCAAGAACTAAATTAGTTAAATCGTAAGGAAATCAATTGTTTTTGGTAAATAACTTATTTTGGTAAATTTGATTTCGAGAAAACCGCTTAGAGCAACTGCTGAATGAAATTAACGCCGTTTCACATATTGGATAAAAGTATCGACTGGAGCTTTCGTAAATACGGCCTAGAGCTGCGTCAGACTTCGATAGATAAATTTGAAATTGAGTATTGGTCGGCAGATAACGACCTTCCAGTTCTTGTGCTGTGTCATGCTTATGGACCGGACAGTAAGTATTCTTGGTACAAACAAGTTCGAAAGCTCTCGAAACATTTCAGGTTGATTATTCCAAATTTGATCTACTTCGGGAACTCCACGATGCGTCCAAAGTCCTATCAGGTTTCTGATCAAGTTGATGCTCTTACTTTATTGTTGAAAGAGCTCAATATTTCAACGTTTTCAATTGGAGGAACTTCTTATGGTGGTCTGGTGGCATGCGAATTGGCGTTATTGGATGAATTCAAAATTAAGCGTTTGTTTTTATCGAATGCTCCAATAAAATACGTTTACGGTGGTGACTGGGAGGCGGTAATGGCAAAGTTCAACGATGACAAGAGATCGGAAGTATTGGTTCCTCGGGATTACAAAAAGCTTTTTCTCCTGTACAGATTGTCTCGAAAGAAACTCAGTTTGGCGCCTCGGTTCATTTTCAGAAACATTCATAAGAACTTATACACAAAGCAGGCCGATGAGCGTAGAATACTAACAGATACGTTTGTAGCGAGCCATGAGATGTTTA
>JABSPC010000416.1 GCA_013215515.1 Crocinitomicaceae bacterium | reverse complement strand
TAATCATTATATTATTCGGTAAATCCTGAAATTTTCGAATAAAGAATTTCGCTAACTGTCCATAACCATGCATAACGTAAATAACCAACTCAGGAGATGGCGAGGGGTTAATTATTTCGTAACGGTATGTTTTGCTATGTTTGAATTCGACTTCCATAATTGAGACAAAGATAATTGATTAAATCTTGGCACATTCATTGTGGCTTGCAGGACAAATCGTACTTTTGCAAAAGTGAGTAATCTAAGGGTATATCTATTATTTATAAGTTTCGCTTTCACGTTTCAATTCGTGTTTGGACAGGAAATTACAGTGTTGGATAAATTCAATCGAAAACACATTCCAAACGCTAAAATTGAGTGTAAAGATTTATCTGTTCGGAAGGTAGCAGATTTAGACGGGAGATTCAACCTTAAAGATTTCTATTCATGCGATTCAATTTCTGTTTCGTATTCAAGTTATTCCACAGGCTACTTTTTAGTGGCAGACCTTAAAAATGTCGTTGTTGTTGAACTTTCTGATGTCAAATTGGATATTGATGGGATTGATGTCACTGCAAATCGATGGAAGCAGGAAAAAGCTGAAGTACCTGGAAGGATTACACAACTTAAAATTAAAGACATCGATTTATACAGTCCGCAAACGACGGCTGATTTATTGGAATCGAGTGGATATGTTTTTGTTCAGAAAAGTCAATTGGCTGGTGGCTCACCTCAATTAAGAGGTTTTGGAACCAATCGAATAATGATTGTTGTGGATGGCGTTCGAATGAACAATGCCATTTTTAGATCAGGTAATTTGCAGAATGTACTTTCTATAGATCCAAATTCATTAGAAGACGCTGAGATATTATTTGGTCCCGGTTCGGTAATGTATGGAAGCGATGCAATTGGTGGAGTGATGGACTTTACAACAAAAGAAGCGAAGTTCTCTACTGATTCTGTACGGCGGTTTGTAAAAACGAATATTTTCAGTCGCTACTCGAGTGCAAGTAATGAGTTCTCAAGTCATGTGGATTTTAGCTTCGGTACACGAAAATTTGCCTCAACGACTGCTTTGTCTTATTCTTCATTTGGAGATTTAATAGCTGGTAAGTATGGGAATGATCATTTCCTACGGCCTACATACCAAGAGAACGGTTTAACGGTTCAGAATCCAAATCCGAGAAAGCAAGTTCACACGGGGTATGATCAAATCAATGCAATTCAAAAATTTTCATTTCAAGCAAATGAGCATCTTAGAATTGATTATGGCTTTATCTTCTCAACGAATTTGAAGGACGCACCACGCTATGACCGTCTAACATTGGATGATGACAACGATGGGAATCTTGATTATCAGGAATGGTATTACGGTCCCCAAGAATGGATGATGAACAGATTGGCACTTACCGCTGATAAGAAAACAAAAATGTACGACGAATTCAGGACGGTGATGGCTTATCAAAAATTTAAGGAAAGTCGAAACGACAGAAAATTTGGAAGTTCAGATATCCGCCGTCAATTTGAAGAAGTAGACGCCCTTTCACTGAACATTGATTTGCACAAGCTATTTGGTAAACGAACGACTTTATTTTACGGAACAGAAGCAATCTATAATAAAGTTGGTTCTAAGGCTTTCAGAGAAGACGACGACACGACAACAGTGATTAACCCAAGGTATCCGAACGGTTCAACTTGGCAAGCCTATGGTGTCTATGCCAGTCTAAAATACCTTTTGACAGACGATTGGATTCTAAATACGGGTATGCGTTACAGCCATTATTATATTCAGGCGGACTTTGATACTTCTTTATTTCCTTATCCGATTACTTCAACGGTTAACAGCAATGGATCATTAAACGGAAGCTTAGGATTGGTTTATCATCCGAATAAAACTTCTCAATATTATTTTAATGCATCAACTGGTTTTAGAGCACCAAATATTGATGATTTAGGAAAGGTGTTCGATTCAGAACCGGGAAGCGTTGTTATTCCTAATGAAAATTTAAAAGCCGAACATGCTTACAATACTGAAATCGGTTTTGTTAAATCATTTAAGGCAAAATGGAAAATTGATGCAGCCATTTATTACACCTATTTGCAAAATGCATTATCAAGAGCGGATTATACCTTGAACGGGCAGGACAGCATTTTATATGAAGGTACATTGAGTCAGGTACAGGCGATTCAGAATACAGGTAATGCGCACGTTTACGGAATTCAAGGAGGGTTCGAAATTTCACTAGCGAAAGGCCTATCCCTGTTTAGTTCTATTAGTTATCAAAAAGGGCAAGAGTTGGACATAGATAGTGCTGTTTATTATCCAAAGTCACACGTTGCACCATTGTTTGGAAGAACTGCTCTTAGATACAAACGTAGACAGTTGAGTTTGGAATTTTACAGTGTTTATCATGCGAAAGTGAGCCACGATGATTTGCCCTTAAACGAAAGGAATGGTGCTTCTTATGCTCGCGATGAAAATGGGTTGGCTTTTACACCGGCGTGGTACACATTGAATTTTAAGGCTTCAATATTTTTCAATAAACACATGGCATTAAATGCTGGAATCGAAAATATCACCAATCAACTTTATCGCTCTTTGGGGTCTGGGCTTTCTGCACCAGGGTTGAACTTTATTATTTCGCTTAAAGCAACATTCTAAGGCTTGTCCATGTAATACATTTTCCTCTGAGCACTGTAATGCCAAACATGAGCAACCCGTCCAGTGTTTTTTATTTCGGGAACGACATCATAAATATCATCTCGAGCTTCTAGTTTAATTTGATCCAAGGTTCCTTCGTAGACAAAGATATCATTCGAAGAGTTCGATTCGTGATTTTCATATTCAATAACATAGGACTCCGTTTCTTTGCCTTCTAATCCTAAGTTGTAATAAATAACGTTTTCACAAACTTGTAATGGTCGGTCATTGTTAATTGTATAGAATCGTCTCCTTCTTGAATTCCGAATCTTATAGTCAACCACAAAATCGTAATGTATTTGAGAGGTGATGTGTTCAAAACCAATAATTAACTCGCCTTTGGCGCTTGATGGAACGACCACGGCTTTCGAAAACGTCTTTGTTTTGCCATCCATATAAAAGAAGTAATTGTAATTCCCCATGAAGCCCAATTCAACCATTTTAGCCGTTTTGTTGTCTTTCACCGCATTATTGATTGCTCTGTCCTTAAGATTGACTGTAATGATCCAATCGGTGCTGTCATCTCGGTTCAATTCTTCTTTATAGACCTTTATATCGTATTTTTCTATCGCAGTAATTTTAAGTTCAGAACGAATGTGACGTGTCATTTGCTCGTCTAAAGTTCCAATAGGCGCATCGACGGGTTTGTCCGTCTTTAGTGGGTCTTCGTTATTTTTTGTTGTTTCACAAGAAATAAAAGAGATTGAAATCAAGATAAAAAAGAGATACTTCATAGCCATAAAGATAATAGTTCTATATAAATTCACGACATGGAAGTTGACATAGAATCATCTTGGAAAAACAGACTTGAAAAAGAATTTTCAAAGCCCTACTTTAAACAGTTAGTAACGTTCGTAGATGGCGAGTACGAAAGTTGTCCAGATTCAATCTTTCCTCCGAAGAATCAAATATTTCGAGCCTTTGAAGCCTGCCCTTTTGACGATGTTAAAGTTGTTATTCTCGGACAGGATCCATATCCGACACGAGGTCATGCACATGGTTTATGTTTTTCGGTCGAGCAAGACATAAGACCTCTACCGAAAAGCCTAATCAATGTTTTTAAAGAACTAGAATCTGATCTAGGAATTAAGTCTCCCGAAAATGGAGATTTAAATCATTGGGCTGAGCAAGGAGTTCTATTGTTAAATGCAATTTTTACCGTTCGTGAAGGCGAGCCGCTTAGTCATAAAAAGCAAGGTTGGGAAATATTTACGGATGCTGTTATTCAATCCCTTAGTGAAAAGACCGGTGTGGTTTATATTCTTTGGGGGAATGGCGCAATTGAGAAAGCGAAGTGCGTAGATAGCTCGAAAAACTTAATTCTAAGTTCATCTCATCCTTCACCACTCGGAGCGTATCGAAGCTTTTGGGATAGCAAACCATTTTCAAGGGCGAATGCTTATTTGGAGTTGAATGGGGATGTAAGGGTTGATTGGTAAAAAATATCCTTAAAATTTCTCGTTTGCTTCATTAATCCGCGTT
>JABSPC010000415.1 GCA_013215515.1 Crocinitomicaceae bacterium | reverse complement strand
GGATGATTTGAAAAATAGCTTCTCCACAAAGAAGAATGAATCCAACAAGTGTATAGTCCCAAAGAGAAAAAACAAGGTTCTTATTATTTTCCATCAAATACAGACTCAGTGCTATAAAGCAAACCAATCCAAGTGCGATCCAATTGATTTTTTCTTTTCCAATTAGCGAAATTCTGTAAGTAAGAAGGGTTGCAAATGTTAAGATGGTATAAGTGGAATAAAGTAGAGAATGAATTACTCCGGATTTGCTTTGAAAGCTCCAAAGCGCATAGATAACCATGATCAATGAGATCAGAGTGATAGTGGAAATAACATGCTTGAATATTTTCATTCGAAGGATAAAAATAAACAAATTTCCCAATCAAAAAAGCGTCCCGAATTAACCGAGACACCTTTCTTCGAATTTAACTTACTATAACTTCTTCTTCCTCATTTATCGGTTTCCGAAAAACGATTTGATCGTCGAATATATCCAGGACAACATTTTTAGTCGTGTCAATGGTGTCTGAGAGGATTGCTTTCGATAATTCATTCATCACATTCTTTTGGATTACACGTTTTATTGGTCGCGCTCCAAAGAATGGATCGTATCCAATCTCTGCTATCCAATTGAATGCTTCTTCTTTGATCGCCAAGTTTATTCCTTGGTCGCGTAGCTTTTCAATAAGATTATTCAATTGAATTTTAGCAATATCCTTAATGTTACCCTTCGTTAATGGCAAGAACATGATTGTTTCATCAATTCGATTTAAAAATTCAGGTCGAATCGTTTGTTTTAACAATTCTAAAACGTCTGCTTTTGCTCTTCCTGCCGCTTGGTCGAATTCTGAGACCTTTATGTCGTCGAATCTTTCATGAATTAATTCAGAACCAAGATTTGATGTCATTATGATAATCGTGTTCTTAAAATTAACTGTTCTCCCTTTGTTGTCTGTTAAGCGTCCATCGTCTAGAACTTGTAAGAGAACATTGAAAACATCCGGATGCGCTTTCTCAATTTCATCTAGCAAGATGATCGAGTAGGGCTTACGTCTTACGGCTTCAGTCAACTGGCCGCCTTCATCGTATCCAACATATCCCGGAGGTGCTCCGACAAGTCGACTTACTGAATGTTTCTCTTGGTATTCACTCATGTCAATTCTGGTCATCGCGTTTTCATCATTGAACAAATACTCGGACAAAGCTTTTGCGAGTTCTGTTTTTCCAACGCCCGTTGTTCCTAAGAAGATAAAAGATCCAATTGGCTTTTTATCATCTTGAAGTCCCGCTCTAGATCTTCTGACCGCATCTGCTAGGGCAGTAATTGCCTCTTTTTGACCAATAACGCGTTTCGAAAGTTCATCTTCTAGTTTTAGAAGTTTCGCTTTTTCGCTTTCGATCATTTTACTGACAGGAATACCGGTCCACCTAGCAACTACTTCTGCAATTTCTTCGGAATCAACCTCCTCTTTAATCATTTTTGATTCCGATTGAATTTCGCTCAATTTGGCTTTTGCTTTTTCAAGGTTCGTTTCAGCGTCTTTAATTCGACCGTATCTAAGCTCTGCTACCTTACCATAGTCTCCAGCGCGCTCTGCCTGATCCGCTTCGAATTTAAATTGCTCAATTGACTCTTTGAAAACTTGGATGGCATCTACAACATCATGCTCCATTTTCCATTTTGCGCTTAAAGCGTCTCTTTCTTCTCTGAATTCAGCCAATTCCTTTTCTATACCTGCTATTTTTTTGACATCCTTCTCTCTTTTAATAGCTGCGCGTTCGATTTCAAGTTGCATTATTTTGCGTTCAACTTCATCTAATTCTTCCGGTTTGGAATTCATTTCCATACGCAATTTAGAAGCTGCCTCATCAATTAAATCGATTGCTTTGTCCGGCAACTGACGTTCTGTAATATAACGCTGCGAAAGTTCTACAGCACTAATTATAGCCGAGTCTTTAATTAATACTTTATGATGTGTTTCGTACTTCTCTTTAATTCCACGAAGGATTGAAATAGCATCTTCAGTTGACGGCTCCTCCACCAAAACGGTTTGGAAACGTCGAACTAGAGCCTTGTCCTTCTCGAAATATTTTTGGTATTCGTCCAATGTTGTTGCGCCAACAGCTCTCAGT
>JABSPC010000414.1 GCA_013215515.1 Crocinitomicaceae bacterium | reverse complement strand
TCTGGATAAAGTCGGTGCTAAAAACACTGTGGGGTTGGTGGTTTATGCCATAGCTAACCAAATTCATCCACTACCCCATTTTTAGCATACCGTATAAATACGGAAAAATAAATTTGGTATTTTCTACTCTAAAATAACCTGGAATAAATCCGTCCATTTGTATCGTTCAATTGAATGAAGCTTCAAACAAAATATGAACAATGGTTTCTGAAAAACCAATACAAAAGAGTAGGAAAATTTAAAAAAATTAAAATTATGGCTAATTATGAATTAAATATCGCTTTTACAAATGAGCAATTACAAACTATTTATGCTACAGGAACAAATGTTATAGTAGCAAAACCAAGTGGAGGAGGCACACCAAATGTAGCTTGGCAGTATTTAAACCTTTGAAAGCAAACACCTTAAATTGAAAGATTCAGCATCAGCAAATGCGTTTGTATTTCTATTCTAAAATTAAGTTGTTTAGAGCTAACTCTAGAGGTGTGAAAGACACCACTTTCTTCCTGTTTAGAATTGCCACTCTTTTTACTTAGTCCCCCTAAAAATTAACTTGACCCCTTTTTTGCTGTCTGGAATTGCAAGGAAATGGCATTTGGAGGATATATTATTATGGGGTATTTTTAGGATCTTTGATGATCTGAACATTAGAAATAAACAAACATCAATAAGGCTTAGTCAAAACTTAGTGTAAAGTATGATATTTAACTTGTGTAAACTATGTCCCTTAACGAACATTTAACATAAGTGCTCCTAGTTACAGCTGGCGTAAATCCATTGCAAGACCTGGTATTTCCTCCAATTAGAAATACTGCAAGCAGTAAAATTAATTTTGGTAGGTCGATTAATAATTCTCTCTCCCCAGAGACTATTTGAGCAAATTTACATGACCAGATACCATCATTCGTTCATCAGTTTCACTTGTCTTGAATTCCATCTTCCAAGTGTACGTACCATCTTGCATTAATTTACCTCCAAATGTTCCATCCCATCCAACGTCCACATTATGTGTCTCGAATATAACTTGACCCCATCTGTTGAAGATGTACATTGTAAAGTCAAACGGGTCATATCCTGAATAGAACACCGGTTGGAAATACTGATTGAAACCATCTCCATCTGGTGAAAATGAATTCGGCACATAGTAAATCAACTCTTCTGATACATTGATTATAATCGTTGCTGTATCTGTACACCCTAGTGGAGTATATGCGATTAACTCTACCAAGTAAGATCCTGAATGACCATCTGGATAGATATGTGTTGGGCTATCTACCGTTGAAGTTGCTGTATTGTCTCCGAAGTCCCAAACATAATTTGTAGCCCCTGTTGATGTGTTCATAAAATTAACTTCTGTGTTCGTATTTAGAAGCTCTGTCGTTGATAGTGAGAAAGAAGCGATTGGTAAATCTTCTACATAAATGTAATCCGTATATGTAATGATCGAAGAACATCCAAGATCATTTGTTGTTCCTAAAGTCACATCATACAATCCAGCATCAAGAGTCGTTGTTATTGAACATCCTGTAAAAGGAACTCCTCCAATTGACCAAATACAGTCTGAAGTAATTCCAGGAGTTGTATTTGTGAAAGTAACAGTGTGAGGTGCACATCCTGAAAGATTATCTGCCGTGAAGCTTACTGAAGGAAGTGGAGTTACTGTTACCGTTACTGCATCCGTTGAAATACATCCAAGGTTATCAGCAGTTACTGTATACGTAGTTGTTACTAAAGGATCGAATTGACCTACAGGTACAACTGGGTTCCATGCGATTGGAACGTTCCATGGATTATCGGCAACAATCGTTACTAATTCTCCTTGACAAATTACCCAATCAAGTCCTGCATCAATTGGTGCTGGAACTGCGAGAATAGTAATCTCATGCGTTACAAATATTTGATTTCCACAATCATCCGTTACAGAATAAGTTCTTGTAATGATTTCTCCGTTACAAACGTTGCCATCAGCTACATCACTTACCCAAGCAACTACTGGATTCACTGTACAGTTATCTGCTTCAGTTGTCACAACAGTAATATCTGGTGCTGGAACATCCATTGATCCAGGAACTGGAGTTGGAGGAACATTCGTTGCCGTTGGAGGAGTCATATCATTGACAATAATCAATTGATCAACCGTGATTTGGTTTCCACAATCATCAGTGATTGAATACGTTCTTGTGATTGTCTCAGGACAAGTAAGTCCATCAGACACATCACCCACATGAACAACAACTGGACTTGCTGTACAGTTATCTGCTTCTGTTGTGATATCCAATATGTTTGCCGCTGGAACATCTCCAATACATTCAACATTAACTGTTGCTGGAGCTGTTGCTGTTGGATTAATAACATCTAAAACAGTGATTGTTTGTGTTACAAATATGAAGTTTTCACAATTATCAGTTGCTCGGTATCTTCTTAAAATTACTTCTGGACATGTGTTGCCATCTGAGGTATCATCCTCCCAAGTCACTACTGGAGGTCCTTCATTGTCGTTCTCATCTGTTACAACGGTCACATCTGGCGCAAGTACATCTCCAATGCATTCTACATTCATTGGAAGTGGATTACTTGCCGTTGGCATAATAGGATCTCCAATAGTAAATGTTTGTTCTATAGTTATTGCGTTTCCACAAGCATCAGTAATGATATAAGTTCGTGTGATGATCTCTGGACAATTACCTCCATCTGAAACGTCTCCACCATCTGTGACTGTTGGTACTCCACAGTTGTCTGCCTCATCTGTAACTTGTGTTGGGTCAAAGACTGGTGGTAAACCTGCTTGCGGTACTGGGTTAGTAGCAGTTGGCGGTGTAACGTCATAAAGAATGATTAATTGATCTACAGTTGTTACGTTACCACAATCATCTGTAATAGAATATGTTCTTGTAATTGTCTCTGGACAAGTAAGTCCGTCTGATACATCTCCATTAAAAGTAACCGTCGGAGTTCCATTATTATCGGCTTCGTCAATAATGAGAAGAGGATCCGCAGTAGGAATATCCCCGATGCATTCAACAATTATGTTTGCAGGAGCCGAACCGGTAGGAAAGGTAGTTTCATAATATACATTAATAGTATCAGAATGTATACATCCACCGATTGTCCAATTCACGTAATATTGACCTTGGGTAGTTACATTAAAAGTAGGATTTGTAGATCCGTCTTGCCATATATAAGTAGCGTTTGATGTGGTTGCGTCAAGTGTTAATGTTTCGCCTTGACAGAGGCTGGTGTCATTACCTAAATCAATTATTGGATTTATTGTTGCTGTTGCAATTGTTATATATCTTGTACTATTATCAGGTATGTGAATATTGGAAATGCCATTAACAGTAATAACACCAGCAAAATAAGAAAAAGATAATGTACTACTTTGATTATAAATTGTTGCATTTGTGAAGTCACCATCATCATCAACTAATAATTGAACACAATTAGTGTCAAAAGAAGCAGAAGGGCTGAGTATGAAATCGCAGCTAAAATTTTGTGAAAAGTTGCTTTTAGTTACTTTCCATTCTCTTTCAACTCGTGAAATGGAAGAGGATAAGCCTGGAGGAACTTCCATGTTTGATAAAGCGGAAGTATCCATTAGACCTTTATTGTCTCCAATTAACACATAAGAGATATCGCTAGCGAAAGTTCCTTGATTTGAAGCATTAGCAGTTTGTAGGGCGTCTATATATAATCTTGTAGTGTCGTGCATTGTATGAGATTGTTTTTGTAATAATGCCTCATTATCATCTCTTCCTATTCCTATTATATTATTGTGGTAATTACTATTTATTGAAGCATCCCAAATAGTAGTGTTATTTGTTGCAATATAATCTCCATTAGAACCTCCTCCAGTGCTTTCTAATGTTATTCCATATTTGACTGCAAGATATGTCCAGACCTTTCTTCTTTCTATTGTTGATAACTTACGATTATAAAGAATTATTTCTCCAAAATTTCCTGTCAAATCAGAACCAGAATAAATATAGTCTCCTGTGCCTATTCTGATAATATTTTTAGTGAAAGAGCCAGTCCCAATACCGAGTCCAGTTGCCCTAAGTACTCCTTGAATGTAATTGGCACTTGCAATATTATCAATATTAGTGTTATAAATGTATTGTTTAGAAACATCAATCGTGCTTGTGAAAAGATTGCTTATTTGCATAATTGCCATTGCCATTGCCTGCTGACCAAAATCATCATAAAAGTCATTGTCTGAATATGGATGGCTACTTCCAGAAGAATTTTTAAAATCCCAAAGTTCTGCAGGAGGTGTAGAAGGTGTTGGAGAAGGAATATTATGAACTGAGAATATTTCCCCCTGAAGATAACCAGTAGTAAGCCCTGCCCATGAAAAGAAGTCTCCT
>JABSPC010000413.1 GCA_013215515.1 Crocinitomicaceae bacterium | reverse complement strand
ATTTAATAATAATTTATATTGAAGCTGCACAAACAACCGTGAATCAGACTAATGAGTTCTTTGATCACCTCAAAAAGCTGGTAATAGGAAGATCCTTTCATATGGTCGTTGACTTGACAGGTACAGGCCTTCCTAAGACTGGGGGCTACGCCATTAATGTGAATATGAAAGACGTTAAAGAACAAATATTATCACACCACGCATATATCGGCAAGAATGTCTTAATGAAGGTTGCGCTCAAGTTTGTCGCGTCTGCAATAGGCCTACAAAAAACCAAAGCAGTTAACTCTATTGATCACGCCATAAAACTAATTAAAGATGAATTTTGATATTAATAAATTATCTGATTACCTATCTCAGATTGTCAATCAAGGGATTAAATTGAACATCGATGATCTTGACGGAGTTGCATCGGACCATGACAAAGAAATAGCTTATGGCTTGATTTGTATTTCCGACGACATGGCGTATTATCGAGTCCACTATTGCCAATCTGAAATCGGCGCTCTTTAACTCCACGATAGTCGTATTTACCAATGATAAAGGGATTATCACAAGTGTTAATAAGCAATATGAAGAGCTGACTGGATTCAGCGAAGAGGAGTTGGGTGGTAATAATTTCGATTTAATTAATTCAGGTTACCATGATGAAGCGTTCTTTCGTGAAATGTGGGAAACGATTACTAGCGGTAAAGTATGGCGTGGATAAATTAAAAAAAACAAGGGTGAAAACGGGAATGTCTACTGGGTTCGAAGCCACATCTTTCCTGTTAAAAATAACAATGGCGTAATTACCGAATACTGGTCAATAAGAAATGATATCACTGACAAAAAGAACATTCAACTTGAATTAATAGAAACGAATAAGAAACTAAAAAAAGCTTTGGAAGCGAAGGTGCATTTAATGAAAGAGATGTACCATAGAATCAAAAATAATTTACAGCTTTGGTCGAGCATGCTTAAATTAAAAGCGAATAATAGCAACCCTGAATTGGAAAGCGCAATCAATGATATTATTAACCAAATAAATTCAATTGCTTCTGTTCACGAAATGCTCTATAATAAGGCAGAGCAAAGAGAGATAAATTTAATTCAATACTTGAAACTAACATTCAACGAATCGAAAATTAGTATTTCAAAAGAAACCGCTCTAAACATTTCAGCGGAAGGGTTTTATGTAAAAATCGAAGGATGTACATACATTAGTATTATTATTAATGAATTGCTCACGAACAGCTTCAAGCATGCCTGGGAGGTAGATAATTTTAGAAGGATCTAAGATTAATATTGATTACGAGGTAAAAGACAATAGTCTAATTCTGAATTACACGGATAATGGTAAAGGATTCTCAAAGTTAAACTCTAAAGAGGGGCTTGGAACGACCTTGATCGATTTACTAATTGTTCATCAGTCGGAAGGAGAATATTCAATAAACGCCGAAAATGGATATTCTATTAATATGAAAATTCCATTGCAGCTACTGGTATCTAAAGAATCGAAGGCTGAGTTAAGAGCATTGGAAACCGTGACTTGTTAAACAAGCTTCTTATAAAGATCCTCGTATTGACCAACGACCGTATCAATATCAAAAAAATTTGAGCGAGCTATCGCATTCAATCTAAAGGTCTTTTTGCGCTCATCATCCTCCAATATGTAAATGGCATTTTTGGCCATATCTTCGAAATCACCAACGTTAGACATAAAGCCAGTTTCTCCATGAATATTCACTTCTGGAATACCTCCAGTGTTCGATGAGATCACGGGTACTCCCATTGTCATTGCTTCTAAAGCAGCTAAACCAAAGCTCTCTGTTTCTGAAGGCAACACAAACAGGTCTGATATTTCAAGTACTTCTTGAGTTTCTCTAACTTTCCCAACAAATATAACGCGCTCGCACAACCCTAGTTGCATACACATTTCTTCGAGACCATATCGTTCAGGACCATCTCCTACCATTAATAATTTCGAAGGAATTTTGTTATTAACCTTCTCAAACATTCGCAAAACATCATCTACACGTTTTACTTTTCTGAAGTTTGAAATATGGCAAAGAATAGGTTCTTCATCGAGAGCGTATCGCCTTCGGATTTCCTGAATATTATTGATCAACTTTACCTTTGGATGCACGAAATTAGGAATGACTTGTATTTCCTTGGTTGCATTAAAATGTTTGTATGTATCCTTCTTTAAACTCTCCGACACAGCTGTTACAGCATCAGACTCATTCATACAAAATGTAATTACTGGCTCAAATGAAGGGTCTCTTCCAACAAGAGTAATATCCGTACCGTGTAATGTTGTCACATAAGGAATATTGATTCCCTGAGTCGCCAAAATCTGCTTTGCCATAAAAGCTGCTGAGGCATGTGGAATTGCATAATGCACGTGAAGAATATCAAGATTTTCACGCTTAACAACATCAACCATTTTACTGGCCAATACAGTCTCGTAAGGGGCGTAATCAAAAAGAGGGTAATCTGACACAGCTACTTCGTGGTAGAAAACATTTCGTTCAAGCCCACTCAGTCGAACCGGTTGAGAATATGTGATGAAGTGAATTTCATGACCTTTAGTTGCTAAATGTTTCCCTAGTTCAGTCGCCATTACTCCACTTCCCCCATATGTTGGGTACAATACAATTCCTATTTTCATGCTAATCTTTCTGTGCGTAATTAGACGCTTTACAATTCAAAAGTATACAATAATCTCTCAATGGTTCCTCTGGAATGAGCTTAATCTAAAAGCATTCGAGGATTCTCAGGTTTTCTCCAGACCAAACTTATCAAACATCCAAGTTACTGACCTGGCAATCAGGTATGCAAATGGAATTGCTGCCGCAATATCAATCGAGTAATGAATTCGCTGCATCATTAACAGAATCGCCACAGCAACGCCTAATACAATAAAAATGTATTTTTTTGACAAAAAGAACATCACGAAAACAAAAGCTGTATGTCCACTGTAGAATAAATCTGCTGTAATTTCACCATCAAAAACGATATTGTATAAAATAGGATCGTTTAGGCTAACTAATCCCATAGGCTCTCTCAATGGCACCAGCGTTAATGTTACTATTCGGGTTAAGAGAATTAATGCGTATGCAACGGCAAACTTCGAAAGTTCATTAATTTTTGTAAATCGAATTAAAAAGTAAATGATTAGAGATGAATACGTAATCCCAAAGATATATAGCGAATAATCTCCTCTGGGAAATAGATCCAAGATATAATCATTAAACTGAAATCCTGATTTATTTATTCTCTCTTGATGATAAACTAAAAACCGAACAAACACCCGTCCAGCTGCTGCTAGAAAGAGCAATGAAACAAAAAGTGTCAGTAGTTTTTTTTTCATTTAGCGCTTTTTAAGGCATCGTAGATAACATCTTGAATTTCTGTTCTAATACTCATCTTTACGATCTTCCAGTTCTCAGCATCCGGATATACGCGATTGGAAAGGAAAACGTAATTTACTTTATATACAGGGTCTGCCCAAGCCAAAGTTCCCGTAAATCCGGAATGCCCGAAACTTTTGAGACTCACCTTATTCGAAGAAGGTCCACCTTTTTTGTTTCTCATTGGCTTATCGAATCCTGCACCTCTCCTACTCGTTGAGCAAAATTGACAGTCTGTATATTCTTCTATTACCCGTTCATCAATGTAGCGTTCACCGCCATACGTACCCTTGTTTAAATACATTTGCATCAGACCGGCTAAGTCACCTGCGTTGGTAAATAATCCAGCATGCCCTCCAATCCCTCCCATCATCGCAGCTCCTTGATCATGAACGTATCCATGTACCAATTGCTTTCT
>JABSPC010000412.1 GCA_013215515.1 Crocinitomicaceae bacterium | reverse complement strand
ATTAACCCTTTTGATTCCTTCCAGTCTTCGCTTTTACGAACTCTAGAACTTCCTTTTGGATTGATTCTACTAAATGTTTGGGTTGCAATCTCCCCTGCTTTTTCAAAGCCAAAAGTTTGACTCATCCAAAGGCTTTTTTCGTTATCTGGATCAATGTAAGCGTAAAATGATTCCACTTTGCCGTGATCATTTCCACCATCTAATGAAGATCTGAAATAGTCATTCAACTCCCTTTTTAACAACGAGGTCCCTTTAGACTTCTTTAGTCCAGTTGATTGAAGCTTTGGAGAAAAAGCAAAGTACCGAACATACCAATGGCTATTCCTTCTGCAAAAGGTCACATTTGAGATTACGTTATTGTTCCGTTCCATACTCAAGAAGAGCGGATTGTCTGCCTCGGTAATACGCTCGGCTGTATCCAAATGACGGTAATGAGCGCCATTGGTTCCTAATGTTACCGATTCAAGTAACTCAACTATTTCTGGGGTCTCCTTCTCTCTTATTTTAAATAATGGATGCACTAAAAGGCCGCTTTAACGATTGCTTGAACATCATCGGGACGAATGGCTTTTCGTTCACCCATTTCTACCCAACCTCTGTCAATAAAGACTTGCTTGATTGTTTCATCCGTTCCTGAGAACTTCTGTGTATAATCTGAAATTTTCGTCTTTACACCAAGAGATTGAAAGAATGCTTCAGTTTTCTCAATTGCCTGTCTGGCTATGCTATCGTCGTCGCCCGCTAAGTTCCAAACGCGCTTACCGTATTGAATTAGTTTTTCGCGTTTGTTCTCAAACTGATTCTCATACAAGCGAGGGCCTATAATCGCCAATGACTGCGCATGATCAATTCCATACATAGCTGTTAACTCGTGTCCAATCATATGTGTCGTCCAATCTGATACCACGCCGCATCTCAAATTTCCATTAAGAGCGTGAGTCGCACACCACATTAAATTTGAGGCCAACTTGTAATTCCCAGGATCGTCAATTACTCCGGAGATTTCAATCAAGGTTGTTAATATTGATTCGGCCTGACGTTCTTGCAGAATATTGTCAGAAGGAAAGGTTAAATATTGCTCAAGCGTATGCATGTACGCGTCTATCAGGCCATTAGCAATTTGCCTCCTTGGAAGCGTGGCAACTACGGTTGGATCACAAAAAGAAAATTTAGGGAAGAATAAAGGCCCTCCCATCAATCTCTTTTCATTGTACTCTCTTCTGCTTATAACAGCTCCAGAGTTTGCTTCTGAACCCGTCGCGGGCAATGTGAGAAGAGCTCCAAACGGAATTGCTTGCGTAAAATTGCAGTCTTCCTTTTTATCCAATACATCCCATGGATCACTTTTGTATGGAATAGCACCACTCATGAACTTCACTCCATCAATTACACTTCCGCCTCCCACAGCAAGAATGAAATCCGTATCCTTAGTTCTTGCCAGTTCAACTCCTTTCATTAAAGTGTCGAAATCTGGATTTGCCTCCACTCCACCAAATTCAGTAAGCTCAAAACCATCAAGGCAATCCATTATTTCATCAAACAATCCAATTCGTTTAATACTGCCCCCGCCATAGACAATCATCGGACGTTTAACATTAAACGAGGAAAGCAATTCGGGCAATCGCGACAATTGCTTTTTTCCGAAAATGATTCTTGTTGGGTTAACTACTTCAAAATTTTCCATATTCTATTCTACAAAAAAACCCGATTCGTCAGAGACAAACCGGGGAATATTTAAACTTAATTTTAATTAAAACACACCTTTATCGTCTACCGCATACGCGACAGTAAGTGCATCAACCTTTTCCAATTGATCTCGAATGTCGAATATTAAAATTGTAGGAGCCGTTCTATCTGCTTTAATACAGGTAATGACATTTTCAATCTTTTCATCCATTCGGGGTGGCTTTGAGTCGTACTTATCCTGTTTCCATCTTGAAATGGCGTTGGTATTGTACAATTCGCCCGAAGCAGGTTGAACAACATTATCCAAAAACAAAGCATAACCCATCTTAAAATCCGCCGCTCGAGCAGGGTTGCTTGGTTTTCCTAAGTAAAGGAAGTCAATCTCCGATCGTTGCTTATACGGTGTCATATCAGTAGCCTTTATTCCTACCGGCCGTTCAACTTTTACTGTTGGATCTGACTCCTTAGTTGTTGTAGCAACCATAAAGAAGAACAATAACATAAATACAATATCAGGTAATGATGATGTATTTACACTAGGAACAGGCTTCCCTCCATCTTTTCTAAACTTTGACATAGTGTTCTATTTATTTAGATTCTTTTACTTAGGCTTAACTTCAATAATACGTGCTGGATAAAGAACCTTTAGAAGTTTCAGCTTTCGGCCATCCTTCGCTTTGTCTTGCTTATCATTCTCATGTCTCTTTTTAATGATTCCATATGGTTCATCAAAAAGATCCTTTGCTGCAATATCTCTTAATTCATGAAGCGCTTCTTCAACCTCAGACTGAATCTTAGCAAACAACTCATAACGCGTTTCTGGCATCACATCAATACGAATGTGCGCTTGATAATGAATTTCAGGAAGGATGTTATTACGGCTGAACTTATACAAGGTTTCAGAAGCCTTTTGCTTTTCTATCCATTTATCAAGTTGCGTTTCCTTGAATTCAATGAAATCATCCTCAGCTCCTGCTTCCGATGCTTCTGCCAATTGTGCTTCGGCGATTAGAATATTATCTTCAATTTCTTGTTTTGTCGTATAAGAATAGAAAGGGAAATTGTATCCAATATATCCTGCATTAAGAAGTGCAGCTGTCGTTTGAGCCTTTGTTAGTTTTTCATTTGTCTGAAAAAACTCAAGAATTTTATCCGAAATTTCGTCCGGATCATCCATAGCCACCCCTCTGAACAACAATTGATTTTGATTGTTTGCAGCTATATCGCAAATGTTACGCTTCTCAACAGGTGTATCTGGTGGTGGAACTTCCAACTTCTTAGGAATCTTACGTATATACGCAGTATCCTTTTCCATTGTTGTTGTAACCAAGAAGAAAATCAACAATAGAAAGGCGATGTCAGCCATCGACCCAGCATTAATTTCAGGAATCTCTCTCTTCGCCATATTCTTATTTTCTT
>JABSPC010000411.1 GCA_013215515.1 Crocinitomicaceae bacterium | reverse complement strand
TTTTGTTTTCCAAAACCAAATTACATTAAAGCGGGACTTCCTTTAGAGGATTTCTCGCTTTTCAAAAAGTTTTATCGGACAGTAGTGTAATACAATACAATACAATACAAAATTAAATTTAACGAGACCGGTATTTTATCAGAACACCGGTTTTTGTTCAGATATTAAATATATTTTGGAATCATTTGGTACTAGTCTGGTTTATTTGCGTACCTTTTGCCCTGAATTTAACCGACGAATTTTATATTATGAAAATTAAAAATGTAATTATTGCAACGTTTTCAGTTGCATTGCTAGCCTCTTGTGGAGGTACAGACGCTTGTAGTTGTATCGAAACTGCTGTTGAAATGGGTAAAGAGGTGGAGAAAGCTAACGGTGACGAAGCTAAATTGAAAGATATTGAGGAAAGCTACAAGTCTGACATAGATGCTTGTACTGAATTGTCTGCTGAAAGAGCTAAAGAAATGGAAGGAATGAGCGACGACGAAAGAGAAGCGAAATCCAAAGAATTCGAAGCTGAGTTGGAAGACTGTGATGCTTATAAAGAAATGATGAAGTAAGAATATTCACTAATTTTATTGAAAATCCCTCTCTTGGTTAACCAAGAGAGGGATTTTTTTGTCTTATAATTTTACCTCAATGCAAAACCTATTAACTGCAGTAGGTGAAGTTTATGCAAGGAAGAAATTGACTTGATTGAATTGAAGAGAATTTGCACTTTTCGCTGCAATATATTGTTGATCAAGATTCAAGAATTATCTTCAAAGAAGTAGAATAGTTACCTAGGCAACTGTCGATTTGACAGACTATCTACTTTGGCTTGATATTGGTCAAATGTCAGTCATGAGAGAAAAGAAAAAAAAGGTGTCCTTCAAATGGGCATTCAAAGAATATATTTGGCCACGCAAAGGAATGCTTGGACTTGGTTTAATTCTAATATTAATAGGTAGTGCGGCAGGCTTTGTAGCTCCATATGCAATTCGATTTTTATTTGATGACATTGTTCCGAATAAAGATATGGATGCGCTTTGGACTCTATTAGCTGTTGTGGCATCCGCGATATTGGTTAGTGCCCTGACTTCTTTCAGTTTGACACGATTACTCAGTGTGCAGTCTCAGCACATGATTTCGCAGATGAGAGTTCAAGTTCAAAGTAAACTAATGAGATTACCAATTGCATTTTTCGACAATCACAAATCTGGAGCACTGGTTTCCCGTGTTATGACAGATGTTGAAGGGGTTCGAAATCTTGTTGGGACAGGTTTTGTTCAATTAATTGGGGGGATTATAACTTCTATCGTTTCAATTACTCTACTGGTTCAAATTAGCCCCATCATGACAATTTCGGTTTTAATACCAATTATAATTTTTGCAATTGTAATGTTAAAGGCTTTCGGCTATGTACGGCCTATATTTAGAGACCGGGGTAAAATTAATGCTGAGGTACAGGGAGGTTTGACTGAAACCTTAGGTGGTGTTAGAGTTATTAAAGGCTTTAATGCAGAAAAGCAGGAAAACGCCAATTTTGAAAAAGGTGTAGATCGGTTGTACCAAAATGTGAAAAAAAGCTTGACAGCGACTGCAATTATAAAAAGCTCATCACTATTTCTTGTTGGCCTTGCATCTACTGCCATTATGGGCATAGGAGGTTACTTCATGATGGGAGGAAGCAT
>JABSPC010000410.1 GCA_013215515.1 Crocinitomicaceae bacterium | reverse complement strand
AGCATCATCTCTCAGTAATCAACGCGGTAGCTTGCAAATTAGTTTATAGAATTTTTGCTGTTGTAAAAAGAGATGAACCTTTTGTAAATTTAGTGAGGTAATTATTAGGATTAACCTTAGAATACACAAGGTTGGATACTATTGGTTTTCCACACAAGCAGACCTAAAGACCTGCAGAGCTTGAAGTGTTAGAATCATTTTAAGTTGATAGTCCACGATAAAAAAAGCAAATGTTAATAGATAAGTTCTTAGATCAATTCCGGTCCAAACGCACTCTTTACGTTAAGTTGTATAAGAACAAGGTTGAAATAAAACATATTGAAACTGGAAATTCCATAACTAGAGTTCCGTCTAAACCTTTTTCCATTGACAGGTTAATTATTGCTGATTATGAGGTAATGGAAGTTTTTCTTAGAGCAGTAATCAAAGAACTGCACGGTAAAGCACAAGGTTCAAGAATTAAGCCATATGGTGTCGTTATACAGGTCATTGATGAAGATGTCAAGGTAATTACACCGGTAGAAAGAAGAGCATACAGGGATTCATTTAGAGTATGCTGGTGCTACAGTCGTTCATCTTTGTGAACACCAAAGAGCCCTTTCAGATGAAGAGGTAATTGCAGTGAATAGACAAACTTGATAATTAGAATTTAGACGGTCTAAGCTTCTAAATTCTAACCATCTAAAAAATATGAGGTCGAAAAAGGCCAGCCAATCGAAAAATGTAACGCTCTAAAAATCGAAAAAGGATCGTGTTAAACGATCCTTTTCCATTATCTCAAGCCTTATAAGTACTCTTAGTCTTGCCGGCTCTTAATAGCGTATTTTTAATTTCTAAAAAAGGGATCCAGCAACTATCGGACCCCTTTATGAAAGCGGAAGCTTTACTAGAGCTAAATATCTTTTCCCGCCTTCAATTGCGCTGATTGCCATGCTCTGTACAAATCGAAGTAACTTTTAGATTCCATTACTACAACTCCACCTAACGTGTCACCATATTTTGCAGGCAAACCACCTGTGTATAATTGCATTCTTCCGATTGAAACCGATGGAACTGATCCAGCATTTCTTGTCTTAACACCATCGATTATGTAAATCATATCGCCTTTACGCGCTCCACGGAAAACCAATTCTCCATCCTCTGTTTGGCGAACATCACTCGACATACTTGTTATCATTTGCTTTATGTCAAACTTTACAGGACTCCGTGCGATTTGTTCTGCGGTTAATTCTACTACTGGAAGGTTTCCATTGATCAAACGAACTCTATCAAGGTCTGCGGATACGATCATCCCTTTTAACACCTGAGAATATCCACCAATAAATTCAATTTCTCCAAGATTATCAAAACCATTCATGGGTACCCTTACTGCGATATGAGACATCGTATCTTCAAGTTGACGAATGTTTAGCATGTAAGACCCTGCTGGAATTGCTGCAATTTTAAACTTTCCTTTTGTATCTGTTTTTACTTGGTAACGATTCATTCCATCGTCAATAAATACGTGAGCTTGATAAACTGGTTGTTGCTTGTCATCAACGACAACTCCCATTACATCTCCTAATGCTTGTTGTGCTACAAGTTGTCCTGCACTTAATAACACCGCTGCGATCATAATTAACTTTTTCATACGTCTTATTTTAAATTGTGTTAATGCTCTAGTTTCTTTGTTTGGTAATAAGATGTGAGTGCACAAACAATTCCATAATAATTGCATAAAAAAAGTCCTGACTAGTAAAACAAATTACCGTCAGGACTTATTATGACTACGTTTCAGAAAGAAATTATTTTCTGAAAAAAAAGTTATTTTTTATTCCGCCATTACCAAAGCAGCGCTTGAAGTAGGGAATTTTCGATCTACTTTTTTGAATAATCCTTGGAGAACTTTACCAGGACCAACTTCAATTACTTCCTCTGCCCCATCTGCAATCATTGCATGCATGGTCTGCGTCCAACGCACAGGTGCTGTTAATTGAGCAACAAGGTTTTTCCTAATTTCATTAGGATCAGTCACTGCCTTTGCAACAACATTTTGATACACAGGACAAATTGGAGTATTGAATTCAGTTGCTTCAATTGCCGCTGCAAGCTCTTCTCTTGCAGGTTCCATAAGTGGTGAGTGAAATGCTCCTCCAACAGGCAATATCATAGCACGTCGCGCTCCAGCATCAGTTGCCACTTCACATGCCTTTTCTATTGCGGAAATAGATCCTGAAATAACCAATTGGCCTGGGCAGTTATAATTTGCAGCAACAACAACTCCATCAACGTTTGCACAAAGTTCTTCTACAACGTTATCGTCCAATCCTATAATTGCCGCCATTGTTGAAGGTTCCTTTTCGCATGCTGATTGCATTGCCAAGGCACGTTTAGATACCAATCGCAAACCATCTTCAAAACTTAAGGTTTTATTTACGACTAGAGATGATAATTCACCAAGTGAGTGACCCGCAACCATATCTGGCTTAAAGCTGTCGCCCAAAACTGCAGCTAATATTGTGGAGTGCAAGAAAACTGCGGGTTGCGTAACTTTCGTTTGTTTTAATTCTTCATCAGAACCTTCGAACATAATCTTAGTGATCTCAAACCCTAAAATTTCGTTCGCGCGAATGAACATTTCTTTCGCTATATCTGAATTGTCGTAAAGATCTTTACCCATTCCTGAGAACTGGGCTCCTTGACCTGGAAAAACGTATGCTTTCATTTCATCATTATTTTGATGACAAAAGTATCATAATATTGAGATGGAAATTAATCGAACGTTCGATTATGCGATACTACGATTGTTCTTTTTATTGAAGAACGATCCGTTTTACGCTTGAAGTGGAATTATCCGAAACGGATATAAAGTAGATTCCAGCCTTAAACGCTGACAGATCTATTGACAATTGAGATGTCATTTTACCCGTAAATATAATTTTGCCAAACAGGTCTAGAACTTGAACGCTCTTTTCACCAGAATTCCCATCCGAGATATTTACGATACCAGTTGACGGGTTAGGGAAAATTAAAAACTCGCTATTCGCCTGCTCCATTAGAGATAACTCTTGATTAAAGTTGGCTCTCACAGCAGGTGCGAATGACCAATTTGAAAAGTAGTTTACATTGACTCCACTTCCTCCATATGGCCCAAACGCCACAGTTGAAAAATCATCATCTTCCGATCCAATTGAACTCCCACCGATAAATAAGGCTTGATTAACTGTACCAGTATCTACTTTAATTACATCAACAATATATGTCTTTCCGCCAAGTAATAAAGAAGGAGACGTAAATGAGATATTAATTATTTCGTTTCCAATTTCTGAAGGAGGAATCGTGTGGTATGTTTCATTAATCAATGTCAGCGGACCTTGAATAGTGCCACCCGTTTCTAATTGCTGAACACGAACCTTAACATTCAACCAATCGGCAGTTCCTGTGGCAAAGTCAACACCGACGCTGTAAATCGTTTGATCGGCTTCCATTTCAAATACATTACCCCATGAATGAGCTCCACTTGCCATAGCAACTATAACGGGGTCTGCAGATTGGGGGTCCCATCCGTATGTATTTGGCGAGCCATAATTATGGGCCATTACGAAATCACTCACGTACAACGGCAAAGCTTCTATAGAATCATTACTTGGATCATCATCCGTTGGAATAGAAAATGAAATTTCATACTCATCAATAGCAGTAGGCGTAAACCCTGTATGGAAGTACAATGTATCCGTACTTCCGAACATAACAGTATGATTTATAACCAATGTACTAATTACTCCAGACCCACCAGATATAACACATTCAAAATCTGCATTTTGATGCAAACTACCTTGATTTTGAACAATTAATGTAGGTACCATTTCTCTAACTTGATCTAAAGGCACCACTGAATATTCATACCCCGATGATAAATCTGCATGCCAAGCCTCTAATAGAGCGATATCGTCGTCTGGCAATGTTCTAACATTAAAGTCGTCCACTATCCAACCGTAATCCCAAGCCACGCCAGCAGTATTATCAGTACCACCTTGTGAAGTAGCATTTGAAAGGAAAAGCAATCGGATTAATACATCGGATTGATTACCTGCAGCAGAAGAAATATTGACAGTTACAAGAGATGGATTATTTGTTTCTTCGTTTTCAATCATGCTCGAATTCACTTCGAAATCGGTCCAAGATTGCCCGCCATCACTACTTACCTCAACAATAGTTTTTGATGTCCATTTAGAATAAAATTGCTCAAACGTCAATTCGATACCATTATGTCCGAAACAATTAACTGGAACGGCTGTTTGAATCCAAGCATTGTTTTCTATTTGATTGTCTCCTGTCGCATACGCATCAGAATTGAAGGATGCAGCATATCCACCCGAGCTAGAAGCCAAAGCTGAATTGTTTGACCACCAGAAATAAGGAGCATTCGATATTGACCAATCTGCTGTGTTACCTGCTGAGTTGCCAATAATCCATTGACTCATATTAGAAAAATCGCTTGACCAGAGAGACATCTTTGCTTGTGATTGATCAACTGTTCCCGGCTTGTCTTTGAACAAAGCAGGAGAAGGAATTCTCGATCTATTAATTTCTGAAGATACCTGTCCCCATGATGTTCCAAAAATAACAAGTGTAAACAGTAAAAAACAGACTTTTCTCATACTAAATTAGTAAAGGGCAAAATTAAATGAAAATTCGGTTCACAATCCTCTGGTAACTATGTATAACGAGAGAAACTCATGTTAGGTTAGAAAAAATATTGACTTTTTTATAAAACGCGTCAATTCAATGATGAACGGTTTTAACTATTTGTCAATCACAAAGTTGGTGCGCAACGCTACTTTTAGCTATAAAATTGACTCTAATTTCACCGATATGAAGATCCATTTTTGATCGCGCATCAATCTTATTAACTTTGCACTATGGCAATCGATAAAGCATTATTTACCCGAGCACAAAAGCACTTGCGCAGAGATGTGTGGGATGCGTGGCAATCTTATTCCTTGATTGAAAACGGGGATAAAGTAATGGTTTGTCTTTCTGGAGGGAAGGATAGTTATACAATGCTCGATATCTTAATGCACTATCAAAAGCAATCGAATATAAAATTTGATATTGTTGCAGTCAATCTAGATCAAAAACAGCCCGGCTTTCCCGAACAGGTTCTTCCTAAGTATTTGAGTGAATTGGGTGTAGAATTCAAAATTGTAGAAAAAGATACATACAGCATTGTAATGGATAAGATTAAGCCGGGAAACACGATGTGCAGCTTGTGTTCGCGTCTTAGACGAGGGAATTTGTATACAATTGCGGATGAGATCGGCGCTACGAAAATCGCATTGGGTCATCATAGAGATGATTTGATCGAAACGTTTTTTATGAATTTGTTCAATGGAGCCAAGATTGAGACGATGCCAGCAAAATATAGAACGGATGATGATCGACATACTGTAATCCGACCTCTGGTTTTTTGTAAAGAATCTGAAATTGAGACGTATTCAGAAGTAATGAATTTCCCTATAATTCCATGCACGCTTTGCGGATCACAAGAAAACATGATGCGTAAGAAAGTGAAGAAAATGATTAAGGAATGGGATGAGGAGTTCCCTGGAAGATCGACGTCAATATTCAATTCAATGAAGAATATAAATCCATCTCATATGTTGGACGCTGACTTGTTTGATTTTGAGAAGTTGGAAATTGGATAGTTGGGAAGTTGGGAAGTTGTAGAGTTATAAGTTGTTAAGTTGTTAAGTTGTTAAGTTGGGCGACTTTAGATACTCCACAAACTTTAGACACTTTAGACACTTTAGACACTTTAGATATTAGAAGTTAATGGAGGCTAATCTTCGTTTTTTCGGTCAAGCCGTTCAATTTTCTTTCGCACCGTCTTCGCTTCCATTTTTTTGAGGGAGGTACTCGAACAGAAAATGCAATAAGTTCTATTCCAACTACAGGTTGTAAGTTATAATCCTTATTTACAAGTGCTTCTTTAACTTGAGATAGATCGTCAATTACTTCCTGTCTTTCACGTATAATAACAAAGTCAAATCTTCGAATAACATCAACTGGGTATCTCAATTTGATTGAGTAAATTCCAAATTCATCAGTAAACGCACCCGCACAAATATTACCCTCTTTATTTCTAATTAGAACTTTTGCATCGAAAATGGGGGCTCCATCGTTTTCATTCCAAATATGCCCCTTAAAATGACCGGTTACCGTATCCTTAGACTCTACAACTGGAGATTCTGCAATGGTGCTATCAACAACAACTTGCGTATTTGTAGTTACTTGATCCGCCGAATCACTCGACGTTAATTGAGCCAGCATTAGAATTAAAGTGGATGCGGCTGAAGATGGTAATTTCGCAAACGATTTTTTTGATTCTTCTCCCCAATTGTTTAATTGGCGATCTGTGTACTTTCCGCAGACAGGCGTATTGCTTTCTGTTTGAATCAATTCTCATTACATTCTCTTGGTTTTAGGATTGCCATAAGTTGAATTATAGATTCATATTTCAATACAATTCCACATTTAGCCTTGATAGTTATCCTTTAAAAGCCCAAAAATGGTTGAGTCTTCATATTGTTCATTTTCCCAGTAATGTCCTTTTAAGACTCCTTCTCTAACAAACTTGAATTTCTCCAAAGATTTAATCGAAGCTATGTTGTATTCAGCCGCCATCGCTTCGATACGGTTTAGTTTCATATCCTTAAAGCCGTACGCAATTATTGCATTTAATGCTTCACTCATCAATCCTTTTTCTCTGAATTCCTTATCTGTGATCCCATATCCGATTTCTGCACGGGCATGATCCAAATACCAAGTATGGTAACCACACCAGCCTATTATCTTTTCAGATTCTTTATCAATCAACTGAAAATAAAGAAAGGTCATATTGAACGTTGAGAATCCCTTTTCATGCTTCTCTCTTTCCACTTTTAATTGATCAAAATTGTATCCGAAAAATTGAGATAATCCGCTATCACTATAATTACCATACACAAAGTCCATGACAGGTTGTGAAATTTCTCTTAGAATGAGACGGTTTGTTTTGATGTGGTTAAATTGCATTTGAGCTAAGATAATAATTTAGGCTATCCAAATTTCAGAAAAAAGCCTCAGTTGAAAAATCAACTAGTGGAGTGTCTACATTTGATGGGACAAAAAAACTAAGCCTATAAATAGTAGGTTAGACCTATGAGAACCAAGTACACAAATGAATTTAAAGTAACTATTGTAGAGTTACTTCAATCGGGCAAGAAGCCAAAATATTTAAGTGATGAATATAATTTAGATCAAAGCATGATTCGTCGTTGGAAGCGAGAATATGATGCGAAATCAGGAGACCTCTCTAAAAAGCGTGAAGTCTCAGAAGAAGAAATATAAATTAAAGCTCTAAGGAAAGAATTAAGGAACATTACTGAAGAACGTGACATCTTAAAAAAGGCAGTCAGCATCTTCTCCAAGAACGACAGGTAAGGTATTTTTTCATCCTGACAGAGGAGTACAATACACCTCAAATAAAATGAGCACTATATTTTCTTTCAATAGAAAAGTAACACAAAGTATGAGTAGAAAAGGGAACTGTTGGGACAACGCTGTAGCTGAGAGCTTTTTTAAGACGATCAAGCACGAATGTTTGCTCCGTTATAAATTCAAGTCTTATGATCATTTATACAGCTGCATAAATGAGTATTTGATCTAGGTACAATACCAAAAGATTGGACTCTAGCTTGGGGTATTTGACACCACTTGAAAAGGAAATGGAATTAAGAAATTTTATTAAAAATGTGGCTTAGAAAAATTGTCCAGTTTTTAGTAGGTATTCCATCAGCAGCCGTCCATAAATACTGAGCTTTATTATTTGCATTCGCATCGTTAAAAGTAGTACCGATCGATGTACTTCCCGAACCCAAGGAATATGTTGATTCTGATAGTATACTTGAATAGGTAATATAGTTCTGATCCACTTGTTGATACGAGTAAATCGGAGTAGAAGTAATAGAAACGGTGTCAGGATAGGCTCCACCTAAATTATAACGCAGACTATCTGTATTTTCATGATCATACAAAATGAAATTTGCTCCTGTATCCCATTCCCCGCATCCAGAACCTGTAGGGTTAGCTATTAAGGCTGGGTCACATTTTAAGGTCTGACACATTAATATTTTACGATAAGTCGTGGTATCTGGTGGGAACGTTCTCCAGGCTCTTCGATTATCCAAGCCATCGGAAAACTGAATAACTTGAATGTTTGTCGTATCAATCTGGCCAAACAATAAACTTCCTAAATAAAATGTAAAAATGAGGATGAGATATTTCATGGTTTGTTTGCTTTAATTCCTGATTAATTTTGTTTGCCTGGGAATTTCTCCTGTCAATTCTAAACTTAGCGTATACATTCCTGTGCTAATTTCTGATAGATTAATCTCAATAGCGTTAAGTCCTTTTTGAACAAAAGCATACATTTCAAATACCAATTTACCAAGGGAGTTATAAACTTTAATAGTTGATTTACCCATCTTGTTCGCATTAAATAAGACTTGAGATGAATTTGAAGCTGGATTAGGGTGAACGGTTAGATCGTTGAACTTCGTTTTTCCACTAAATTGAAACGCTATGGTATTTGAGTATTCGAATTCTCCATCGAAATCAAATTGTTGCAATCGATAATAATTCAATCCAATTACTGGGTTCTCATCAGTAAGATCATAGTATTGTTTGTCTTGAGTATTTCCACTGCCTTTTACCACACCGATTGATTCGAAATTAATACCATCAATCGATCGCTGAACATCAAAATAATCATTGTTTATTTCGGTCTCGGTCTTCCAGTATAAATCAATCGTTCTATCTTGTTTTTCTCCTTGGAATTTCAATCCTTCTACGGGTAAAACTATTGGATTGAACCATGAAACATCGTCGTCCATACCTGCAGACACAATGGCATCAAGATCGCCATCACCATCTAAATCCTTCGGCATGATGTAAGTTGCTCCTGCGCATGTAGAAGCTCCACTAATGATGTTTTTCGGTCCAAAGTTTCCGGTTCCATCATTTACATACCAAGCAAAATGATTTTCACCATTAAGGGCTACTACTAAATCTAAGTCTCCATCAAAATCTAAATCAACAGGAATAATACAAAACGGATCTATCTCGGAATTTGTGATCAACTCTTGCGTAAAGTTTTCACTTCCATCATTTCTGTGTAGCGACAAACGATCATGAGTTTTTGAGGCTGAGAGTAGATCAATATCACCGTCACCATCCATATCTCCAGCGCTAACAAATTTTGTATCCCCTACGTTTATAAGACTAACTGTATGTTGCATGAAATTCTCGGAACCATCATTCTCCGCCCAATAGACTCCACCTCCAAGCATTCCTTGATACGCGATATCTCTATCTCCATCTCCATCAATGTCTTCCACCCAAACTGTACGAGGCCAGCTTACTCCGCTTATAATTGTTGAAGGGGTAAAGTTGCCTAAACCGTCATTCTTAAATAATCTTATTTGATTTAAATCGCGAATTGGTGCCAAAAGATCCATATCTCCATCTCCGTCAATATCATCCATAGCTATACTATGAACTCGGTCCAAATTTGTTTGAATGTCAATCATTGTAAAATTTTGCGATCCATCATTCTGGAACCAAACAACCCTTCCTGAAACATTGGTCATTGATGCCGCCGCAACATCGATATCACCGTCGCCATCAAAATCAGCAGCGACAACACCACATGCTTTATCCAGAGTTGTCGTTATATTAAATTGTGTGAAACTTTCACTACCGTCGTTTTCATACCATGCAATTCGACCATCATTTTGTGAAGCAGACAACACATCCATGTCGCCATCTCCATCCATGTCAATTACATCTACCCATCTTGCATTGTCGGCATTTGGATTAATAATAACCTCAGGTCCGAAGCTAATCTGTGAAGTCCCGAGAAAACTTGACACCACAAAAACCAGCAACAACACCCACCTATGTGCATTAATAGTGTTCAGTTTTTCAATCTTAATGTGATTCATAATCATTGTTAATTAGCTAGTAAATAGTCGTTTAGTTATTGTGGTGGTATCGCGATGGCGCAAAGGTTAGAAGAACTACTGACGTACAGCCGATTACAAGTAAGCGAAGAGTAAACAAAATGCTATTTCATCAAAAAATAAGTATACCGATATAAAATCATCAGATTGACTACTAGATACTTACCCTATTACAGAGGTGACAATTAGCGATTATATGTTTTTAAGGAAAAAATGTAGATTACCACGTTGAGGGAGCTTTAACTTTCTTCTGAGCCGATTTTTTGCAACTTTAATTGATTCGGGAGAGATCCCGCGTAATACAGCAATTTCATTATTGTTGAGGTTCAGCCTAAGCAATCCGCATAAATTACGCTCGCCTTTCGTAAGTGCCGGATATTTATTATCCAGTTTCTCGAAGAATTCAAAATTAATCTTGGTCACGTTCTGTTGAAAGTGGTAGATCGATTGATCAATATCAAGTTCATTCTTAGAAAAAATAATTACATCATTGATTGGCCCGAACATATCGGAAGAGATCTTCTTTTTGATATCCTTCAATTTCTGAACGAGGGTTTCGTTAAATTCTCGGCGTCGCTTTATATCAAGAGCAAGTTGGGTAAGTTGACCACTGCGCATTTCAATTTCTTGACTGAGTCTTAACTTTTCCAATTCATTGTTTTGCAACTCCTTTTTAAACAGTTCATTTTTCAACTTTCCCTCTTTCATTTTAGCACTTTGAACCCGTCGATAACGCATAAACCCGAAGCTAAATACTGTGAGCACCAAAACAGAAATAGCAAGTATTAAATACACTTGGTATTCCTTAAGTTTCTCCTTTCGCTTGAGTAATTGAATTTCAGCATCACTTCTATCATTCTTCAATTTTTGAGTACGGATTTCTTCATCCATCATTGCTCTGATGTACACCATTTCCAACTCTCGTTTTTCATCAGATTTCTTGGATTGAATTTTATCCCTTGCTAGAATGAATTTTTCATAATAGCGCGTTGATTTCTCCCAATCACCTGTCCGACTATACGCCATTGCGTATAACTTATAAATATCTCTATGGAAAATTTCAGCATTTTTAGTTCGATTGCTGATTTCCATAGCACGACCTAATTGCTCAAGCGCAACTTTCAAATTACCAGCTTCGGAATAGACATTAAATAGCGTCATACAGGCCTTTATAGCTGGATTTAAATGACCATAAATTGTATTATACAGTATGTCCTTTTCTAATAGAATTATTGCTTGTTCATTATCTCCTAATTGATACAAGATTCCACCCAAATTCCCAGATATATTTCCGGCAACAACACTATCAATGGACTGATTGGTTCCATACTGCTTAAATAGATCCAATCCCTTGCGGAAATAGGTCGCTGCTGAATCAAGGCGACCTTCAGATCCGTGAATTAATCCAACCGCGTTGTAAGATTTGGCCTGAACGTTTATCTTCTTCCATCTGAGAGCAACACTAATATTGCGAGTTAGGTAGATTAAGGCAGAATCAGGCTTATTTAACGCTATGTACGACTGACTAATTTGAGATGTAATTTTAAATAGTTGACTGGGTTCATTTTTCAAGTAATAATCATACACCTGTAATTGTAGTTTCAATGCTTTATCGTAATAGCCAATCCTCCCAAGAATTGCAGCCATAGATTGATTGATTTTAATGCAGGACTCTTGTTCCAGACAATCTACATTAAAAGCTCGTGCCGCATACTGAACTTGTCGCTTGACATCCTTTTTAAAACCGTAATAAACCACATACAAATGATCTGATTGAGCCCTGGCAATTTGATTATTTT
>JABSPC010000041.1 GCA_013215515.1 Crocinitomicaceae bacterium | reverse complement strand
AACCTCGTTGTGCACCGAGCCCCCCAAACCGGTAAAGCTCGTTCTCGAATATAGCATCTGCCGAATAGAATTCTGTTACATTGCCCAATCGGAGAATATGTCTTTTATGGAGGGGGATAAAGTATTCTACATCAAGAGAACCTCTAAATGTCAGTGATTTTATCACTTGAGCAGAGTCATTTATTTGTGACTTTCTACTCCCAGCCGATCCTGTTATTCTGAGGTTAAATCCTCGAGTCGGATTTGGCAAATAGTCTACACGAGTTGATACGTATGAAAGTCCGTAATTATTCGAGCTTACATTACCCAGGTTGCTAAATGTTGGATTGTTAAGCCCTCCCTTTAGTACATCAGAAGACAAATTTTGATAAAAGGCTTTGAGGTAGTTCCCGCGTTTCAAAAAGTACTGGATTCCAACCGTCATTTTTAATTCTAGAAAGGAAGTATCTCGTTTGTAAAGATTGAAAGAGCCATCTAGCCCGAACGACGTATTGAAAAGAAAGGGATAGTTTAAATGTGATTTAAGTGATTGTGTCTTGTCTCGAATGCTTTGCCACCGAATATCAAGCAATTCACCTCTTTTAAGCAAATTGAGAAGTTTAAGGTTTAACTCACCCGTAACGGTTAGTTTTTCTGTTGAAGGATCGGGCTGTAAACCTACAATTCCATTGAACGAACTAATTGGAACGGATTTCAAATACAGGAAAAGCTCACATCCTTCCTTAGTGAACAGTATTTCATGCACTTTTATTTCTTTCAAAAATGGTATTTGAGCAATTCGATCCGAAATACTTTTCAATTTCGATTCGTCATATAGTGCCCCTTCTTTTATGTCCAGTAAGCTAGAAACAAATTTTTTCGATACTGAAGAATCACCTTTAATATGAATTTTCTGCCACACGTATATTTTGCCCTTGTCAATTTCAATATCAGCTTTTAAAACGTTGTTCTTTATTTCCTGGTTACTCAACTGGATAGCTACAAAAGGATATCCGTTGTCCAGATAAGCATTGTGAATCTTGGAAAGTAGCGCCCGAACTTCTCTTGGAGTAAATTCAAGATTGCTGATTAGTTTTTCATTGATTCGTTCATGTTTACTTATAAACTCAAGTTCCTTCCTGTTAATGGTCAATTCTGATCCGCTGAATTTGGGACCTAAAGAGAAGTCGACAACTGCCTTTTCTGATGATTCATAGAATATATTATCAACTGAAGCAAGTAAAAATCCTTTAGAAATCGCACTACTTTGAAGGTCTGACGTATAGTCAAGTGCGCTTGTACTATCCTTGAATTTCGTATTGGGATTCTTTATAAAACTCTTATAACTAGCGTTTTTATACACGATTGTGTACTTTTTTTGACCGTATCCTAAAAAGGGCAGGCAGAATATGAAAATCAAGTATAATGTACGCATCCGAAAGTCTAACGGTATGAAAATTAGTTTATTTCACTAAGAATCCGTCATCAATTCGATCAAAAAGTGTAATTTTTTTAGAAATCTGCGTTATGCGGTAGCGCACCAGCACTTGTAAACTTAAAACCTTTAATTATGAAAAGAGCATTTGCTTTCGTAGCACTCGGATTGATCCTAACCGTTGTCATCGCTTCATGCGGACACAAAAAGAACCACAAACCATGTGAGTCATATGGTAACAAAAGTGGTAGCGTAGAACACGTTAATCCGGAAGAATTGCCTTCGTAACATCTATTTTTTATGTTGATAACTGATTTAATTTTAATCCAACTGTAACTTTTGTTGCAATAAAATTGTGTTTTGATGTTTTTGACTTGATTGGGCGTGTCATTGTGTTTAGTTAGTATTAAACCCTTAAAAATCATTCGTTTTTGACTTTTAGTTAGCCCAATGTGGATAAGATTATTTCAGGGATTATACAATTTGTCGTAGATTTGTCGTTATATTGTATACAACAACAATCGTAATAGAACCTTAGTATTAATATTAAAACCAACAGACATGAAGAGAGTATTGGCATTTGCATTTTTAGGTTTGATCTTGACAGCAGTAGTAGCTTCTTGTGGATCTTCTAAAGGTGGACACTGTGATGCATATGGGAACAAGAGTGGGAGCGTGGAGAATGTAGATGATTCTCAACTTCCGTCTTAGGTAACCTATAAAGACCTTATACCCTCTTACTCTACTCGAGTGAGGGGGTTTTTTATGCCCTAAACTTTCGAGCAAAAAAAACCGTCTCGGTTGAATCGAGACGGCTATATGTAAAATAAGTTTGTTCTATGCGTGAACTACAATGTAGTCAACATAATAATTCGCTGGAATCGCTGGAACTAATACATAGTTCTCAAGAGTTCTTGTCTCGTCACATCCTTCAGGACATTCGTGTATTGTTATAGTATATCTAACAACATCGTTTATATCGTCAAATTCTACATTTCTCTCAACCCAAGCGTCGCACTCAAGATTTACCGGGTTAGCTAAAATAGAATATTGAGACCAGTTAACTGTTCCTCTTGATTGACCACTATCAAAACTAACTTCGAAGTAGTTTGCATAATTGTGAGTCGCGTTAATGTTATAATTTCCACCCATGCTGCTAGTTAAATACCCGGATGTAGGATAAATTACTACCAATTTAGATGCGTCACTAGGATTTGTTGAAATAACAGCGCCTGTAGATATGTCACCTGAATCTTTAGGGCACCCTTTGTTACAAGAAACGCTTAAAAGTGCTACAGCGATAATCGCTATTGATAGAGTAGCTAATTTTTTCATAGTTGATTGATAATTAATTCTTAACCATAAGAGTGGCTAATTTATCCAATTTTTATGACTTAAAAAATTATTTCTTTCTTAATTCAAAGTTCTGCCCCAAATACACGCGTTTAACCTGTTCGTCAGCTGCCAACTCTTCTGGTGTACCTGATTTTAATATCTCACCTTCAGATAGCAAATAAGCACGGTCTGTTATTGAAAGTGTTTCTTGAACATTGTGATCTGTAATCAAGACCCCAATGTTTCGTGTTTTTAACTCGGAAATTATACTTTGAATATCTTCTACTGCAATTGGATCAACACCTGCAAAGGGTTCGTCTAGCAAAACAAATTTTGGGTCAGTTGCTAGAGCTCTGGCAATTTCAGTTCGCCTTTTTTCGCCACCAGAAAGTCTATTTCCAAGATTTTTCCGAACGTGATTTAAGCTGAACTCATCTAGGAGTTGTTCCAGACGCTTTTTTCGTTCCTTTTTGTTCAGTTTGCCCATCTCTAATATCGCCATGATGTTGTCCTCAACACTTAGCTTTCTAAAAACAGACACTTCTTGGGGAAGGTAACTTATTCCACGCTGAGATCGCTTATACATTGGGGAATTAGTCATTTCAGTGTCGTCCAGGAAAACCCTTCCTGAATCAGGTTTAACCAATCCTACTATCATATAGAATGAAGTCGTTTTACCAGCTCCATTTGGACCTAGTAACCCAACAATCTCCCCTTGATTTACTTCAATCGAAACACCGTTTACGACATTTCGGCCTTTGTACGATTTCTTAATAAGTTCTGTATATAACTTCATATCCTATTTTTAGAAGTTCAACGCGTATCTTGCACGAATCCCAAAGTTACTGATATGTGCAACCTTAACATTTGGCTCTAAGTGGGTTAATCTCCAGAAAACGTCTACACGCCCCACAGCAAATATATTTTCAATTCCCAATGCAACTTCGACGTATGGTGTTTTACCGAACTGCTTCGTGAAGTCTGGGAGTCTCATTTCGGCGGTATGTCTGTCTGAGATTGCTCCAAATGCAATCCTACCTGTCGTAATCAATCTCCATTTTAGTTTTTTAATCAAAGGAATTCTATCCAAAAACAAACCATCCCAATGATTTTCTATCAAGCCACTAACGTATCTATCAGAGATAAATTCGAAAAAGGTCATTTTATTGAAAGTGTTCGTTTGTAACCAATACGACTGATTTCCTTCATGAATTTTCAAAAATGGATAGGCAGCACTTCCAAATATTACTCCTGTATTAATACCATAACGGATTCGCCCAAAGAGACCAATGCGCGTATTATGTTCTATAAATAAATCGACTTTTTGATAATTGTAATCGGCGCCTAGCAATCCTTTTACTCCAAAAATGCCTTGAATTGAAATTACCGGGTACTTGGATCGAATTGAAGTTCTGTCGAATGATCCAGATAAAAATTCTTCGTCTTTTGCCCAGCGATAACGCACGATAAATTCACTTGTTTGAATCTTCGTAATCGTATCGTCAATTCCCGTGATTAAATTTGGCTTCAAATAATTTACAACACTATTGGCTAGTGTTTTATACTCTTTCCATTCAAAACCTCCGTATAAAACAACGTCTTTGCCAATATCCTTTTCCAGATTAATTCCTGTTTTCTGAACGAAAGTAAGTTTATCGAGAGGTCCAGTTCTTAAAAGCGTTCCGAAAGTAGAGCCGACAGCAGCTGCTGTTGGGGATTGGCCTATTTGCTCAATGTCATAATTGTAGTAGGCCGTTAGCATTCCTCGTTTCTTAGGAGTAATGTTGAATCTTGTTGAAACGCCGTATTTGAATTGTTTGTCTTTAAATCCATATGCCAATCGACCACCAAACTCTACTCGTTTACTAAACTTATTAGATGTCCGTAATGCTAAAGCCGTTCTTAATCCTTCAACAGGATTTACCGTTACTAAGGAGAAAATAGAACCTATTTCGATTTTTCCAATTGGATAGTAGCCTGTTGTGACAAGGTAAATGATGTTTTTCAGTGCTTTGAAAAAACTGACCTCGTTCAATGAGTCAATCATGTTATCTATGCCTTGTTCCTGTTTACTCAATGGTTCATGTCTAATCTCAGCCCAATATTCAACTGTTCGTTGATCTGCACTGTCTAGCATTTCAACTGTACTGTTTGATTTATAGAAATCAGGAGGTCTTACTTCGTTAATCACGTAATGCCGCCGAGTAGAATGCCTTCGACCATAAAACCCATAGAGTTTGGATTTTTTTGTAATCTTCAGATCAGCAATCATTTTTTCGCTTGTTAGCATCCATACTTCTGGCGCTACGAGTTCAAAATCATGTTCGATATAAAGTCCTTGAACATAGTTAATATTGGTCCATGGTGAAATATTCGCTTTGAAGCTTTTGACCGCGTAGGTTGTGTCATGAATCCACATTTCTCCTTCAAAAGTCATGTCTCCAGTCCTTTTAGGAACAAATCGAAGTTTATAGCACCATTGATCGCCTATAAATGTTGAATCTTCCAGATAAAATTTGTAAAAATTTCTAGCAAAATTTGCGGCAGGGCTAATAAATGACTTATTAAAAAGGGGAATGTAATTGTCGTAAATGTTTACGTCGAGATACATGTCACCAAGGAATTGATTCATTTGTAGATTTTCAACTCCACTTATTCTAGATGCTTTAACAACCTCTCTCTTCTTCCGCGGATCCTTTTTATAATAGAAGTTGGAAACGGACTCACTTAATATAACGGGTAGGAAACTCGTGCCGTTGTCAGCAGAGTCTAGGTAGTCCATAATTAGATCAAGACGCTTAACTAGTCCACGTTCCTTAAACTTGGCGCCTATATTATTAACGTCAAGTTGAACTTTGTTGTACACTTCGTATTCGTATGAAGCAAGTTTCTCCTTATTGTTAATTGGTTTGTTCGCGATAACTCTTTTGTGCAATCGAGTTGAAGGCAGTTCATCAGGCGGTTTTACAAAAACCGCCGCTACATCCGTTTGAAGAACATTGAGCGTAATATTTACTTCTTGGGATTCATCTTTGTGAATAAAAACGGTACTTCTGATGTATCCGGAAAACATAAACACAAGAGTATCAGTTGCGTAGTAGGTTTCTAACATGTAGTGACCGATACTGTCAGTATAAATTCCGATTTTTGTATCTTGAAATCGAACCTTCGTAAATGGCAAGGGTTCTCCTGAAAGCCCATCTATAACTATACCTTCTACTTTTGTTTTTTGCGCCATAGATAATAGCGGTAGTAGAAGTAAGAAGGTGAGTAAGACAGTTTTCATCAGAGATTTTATATCCTTTAAATTAACGAAGAAAATCGATAAGAAACGCGACTTTTTTATTCCTTTTTAGATTTCTTCTCAACACGTTTTGAGACGAATATTCCAACTTCGTAAAGAAGTACAATTGGAATCCCTACAATGACTTGACTTATCAGGTCAGGAGGAGTAATTAATGCTGATAAAATCAGTATCCCAATAATTGCATGCTTTCTGTATTTCTTTAGGAAATCTGAACTGACAACCCCCAATTTTGTAAACAGGTAGGAAACGACAGGTAATAAGAATAAAAGGCCACTATAGAAAATAGTTGAGAGAACTAGTCCCATATAAGAACTGATTTTAAAGTTGTTCTTAATTTCACCACTTATAGAGTAATTCCCAAAGAATTGAACACATAGAGGAGCAACTACAAAATAGCCAAAACTGATTCCTAGAAAAAATAAGAGACTGACATAAAGAACGATTCCTTTAGCCATTCCTTTTTCTTTTTGTTTCAATCCCGGTTTAACAAATGACCATATTTGATAAAAGACATACGGAAAAGAAAGAACAAAACCTCCCATAATACTCATCATTAAAGAGTATGAAAATTGCCCCGTCATTTCAATACTTTGATTATTTATCACGATTTTATCGACGCAAATATTGAAGTATTCACACATCAATCGAAACGTAATAAAGCCAGGCTTTTGCATGGAAAGAAAGAGATTCTCCATGATCCAGGTTTGCAAAGAAAATAGCGTAACAGCAAATATCACAATTACAATAGCGCACCTCACTATTCTCCACCTTAATTCTTCAAGGTGGTCCAAAAATGACATTCTTTTTTCTGGTTCCATTTAAAGGTACAAAAATAGCGATTCAAGCCCAATAACTCACCTTTGAATTCAATTTTCAATGAACTTTATCTTTCGGTCTTATTTTATCAAAACTTAAATTTAAGTTGTTATTTATCAATTTTTTGTATTTTAGATAGTAATTGCGACAAACAAATAACAACAAACTTTAATACACAGATGGATTTAAAAAAGTCCTTAAAATCATTTTTTGGTTTTGATAGCTTCAAGGGAGATCAAGAAGCAGTTATTCACAACGTTTTAGCGGGCAATAACACCTTTGTGATTATGCCAACGGGTGGAGGTAAATCAATGTGTTATCAGTTGCCTGCAATAATTTCTGAAGGAACAGCAATAATTGTTTCTCCTTTAATTGCTTTAATGAAAAATCAAGTGGATGCTATTCGTCAAGTTAGTAATGACGAATCAGTTGCTCACTTTTTAAATTCATCTTTATCTAAAACAGATATCACTAGAGTTAAGCAGGATATCACTGATGGGAAAACGAAGTTGTTGTATGTTGCTCCAGAGTCTTTAATTAAGGCGGAAAATATTGCTTTTCTTAAAAGTGTGAAAATTTCATTTTTTGCAATTGATGAAGCGCACTGTATTTCAGAATGGGGACATGATTTCAGACCTGAATATAGAAGGTTAAGGGAGATCTTTGAAAAGATTTCAGATGTTGCAATTATTGCGTTAACAGCAACTGCGACACCGAAAGTACAGGGAGATATTCAGAAAAACCTAAATATGACGGATGCGAAAGTATTTAAGTCGTCATTTAATAGAGACAATTTGTATTATCAAATCTTCCCTAAAAAGGAGGTTGAAAAGCAAATTATAAAATACATAAGAACGAAAACTGGTAAAAGCGGGATAATCTATTGTCTGAGCCGTAAGAAGGTAGAAGAGATAGCTGAGCTTCTCAAGGTAAATGGGATCAATGCGCTTCCATATCACGCTGGCTTGGATGCTGGAACAAGAGCTAGACATCAAGATATGTTCCTAATGGAAGATGTAGATGTTATTGTTGCAACGATTGCATTTGGGATGGGTATTGATAAACCAGATGTTCGTTTCGTGATTCATCATGATATTCCTAAGTCATTGGAAAGTTATTATCAGGAGACCGGTCGTGCTGGTCGTGACGGAGGAGAAGGAGAGTGTATTTCATTCTATCGTTATAAAGACGTCGAAAAACTTGAGAAATTTCTGCAAGGAAAACCGGTTGCAGAACAAGAGATAGGGCGTCAGTTACTAAATGAAATTGCTTCATACTCGGAAACTTCAGTTTGCCGGAGAAAAATGATTCTTCATTACTTTGGGGAAGAATATGACGAGTCTAATTGCAATGAGAAATGTGATAACTGTAAGTGTCCAAAAGATAAGAATGAGGGAGGCAAGTACGTATTGAATCTCCTCCATGCTGTTGAGGCATTGAAGGAAACGCAGAAATCAAAACACTACTGTGCTTTTTTAGCCGGAACAAACAATAACGATATTTCCGCCTATAAGCATGATACGCATGAACTTTTTGGAATTGGGAAGGATAAGGATGAGCATTTTTGGAATGCTGTTATTCGTCAAACTGTCGTGACCGGATTCTTAATAAAAGATATTGAGACTTATGGAGTCTTGAAAATTTCAGCACAAGGTCGTGATTTTATGAAAAATCCAAAACCATTCATGTTAATTGAAGAACGTGATTACTTGGCGATTGATGATGAGGAAGTTGTACCAACCGGAGGTAAGGGAGAAGCGTTTGATGAAGTTCTTTTCCAGGAGCTAATAGATTTACGTAAAAGTCTCTCCAAACAAAAAGGCATTCCACCATTTGTTATTTTTCAGGAGCCATCATTAAAAGATATGTGTTGGCAGTATCCCGTGACGATAGAGGAGTTAACGAATATTCAAGGTGTTGGAAATGGGAAGGCTGTTCGATATGGTGCCCCCTTTACATCGCTGATTAAGAAGCATGTTGATGATAATGATATCGAACGTGCTCAGGATATGGTTGTGAAATCTGTAGTGAATAAATCAGGACTAAAAGTTCAATTAATTCAAAATATAGATCGTAAACTTCCATTGGAGGATATTGGTCGGTCTCAAGGAAAATCGGTAGATGAAGTTATCAATGAGATTGAAGCAATTGTTTCTTCTGGAACGAGAGTAAATATCAACTATTACATTGATGATATCCTCGATGAAGATAATCAAGAAGAAATTTATGAGTATTTCTCTGAAGCTGAAACAGATGACTTGAAAGAAGCCTATGATGAATTTGATGGAGATTATTCTGAAGAAGAATTACGCCTCATGTGGATTAAATTCATGAGCGAAATGGCGAACTAGTCATTCTTTAAAACCAACATGTGCGTGAATTGAATATCACGTTGTTCAATCTTTAAATCATCTTTAGTTAGCAGCCTGAATGTACATTCATTCAATGTGAATGCAACAGGTAATGTAAAGTCCAATTTATGATCCAGCCCTAAATCATTGGTAAAAGTTCCAATCCCTTCTCTTTGCACTACGACTGATCCTGAAGGTCCTTGATACGTGTAATCTTCAACATAAGTGAAGGTGTTATCCGTGTCCTCACCAAAAGTAATAGTTCCAACAGCGTCATAATACTCAGTAAATCCAGCAATATCCGTTTGGTGGTAACTTATGATTTCCCATTGTCCTTGAATTCTATTTTGAGATTTCTTAACCTTGGAACACGAAGCCAATAGTAAAATGGCAATTGATATGTAAAGTAGTTTGTTCAACTCGGTGTAATTAAGAAAAAACTGCTAATGACATCATTTGCATTCCAATTTCTAATGCATCATTGTCAATATTGAACTTTGGATGATGAACGCCATAGACAATACCTTTTTCTTCATTGCGCACTCCAAGCCTGAAAAAACAAACAGGTACCACTTGAGAGTAGTACGAGAAATCCTCAGCGGTTAATCGAATTGGCAGGTCTTCAACCTTGTCCTCTCCTAGAAAATCAACTGCAATAGCTTTCATGGCACGAGTCGTTTCAGGATCATTTTCCAAGTAGGGATACCCTTTACTGATATTTAACTCCAATCGTCCTCCTGAAGCTTCAGTAATTTTTGTCATACTATGTCGAATGAGCTTCAATGCTTCCGCTCTCCACGGTTCATCCATTGTTCTAAATGTACCTTTGATATGTGCACTCGAAGGGATAATGTTAGTTGCTCCTAAAGCTTCGAAATGTCCAAATGAAAGTACACATGGAATTTTCGGATCACATTTTCTGCTAACTATTTGTTGCAATGAACTAACGATTTCAGCTCCGATAAGAATCGGGTCAATGCATTTATGCGGAGTTGCACCATGACCACCAACTCCGTGAATCGTAGCATGAATCTCATCGCAAGAAGCCATATAAAGTCCTTCCTTAAAACCAACAGTTCCTACTTCCATGTCCGGAAAGACATGCAAAGCAAACATTTTAGATACGGATGGATTTTCTAGAGCTCCATCTCGAATCATTAATGTCGCGCCTCCTGGGTTTTTTTCTTCTCCCGGTTGGAAAACTAGTTTCACAGGGTGCGGTAATTCGTTTCTTAAACTATGAAGAATTTCTGCCGTTCCCAGCAATACAGACGTATGCACATCGTGGCCACAAGCATGCATTACGCCATCAACTTTAGATTTACATTCAATATCATTTTCTTCTTGAATAGGGAGTGCATCCAGATCAGCTCTTAGTCCAATACATGTTTGATCATCGCTATGATGGTCACCTCTAATTGTGGCAAGGACACCAGTGTCTCCTATTCCTTTTTCATGAGAAATTCCAAGTTCGGTAAGAGTGTCAGAAACATATTTCATTGTCTCATGCTCTTGGTAAGAAAGTTCAGGATTCGCATGAAGATGTTCTCTATAATCCTGAACTTTAGCTTTAAGTTCAGCCGATAATTCTTTTATTTTTTCTTTTATTTCAAGATTCATCTGAAAACGTGTTTATGCCTGATAGGATCATTTTTATTGATACATAAGCCATTAATACTCCAAATATAAGCTTTACGTAAGCAGGGTTTATTTTTAGCGCAATTTTGGATCCAACAAATCCACCAACGACAAAAGTCAGCGAGATTATCAATCCAAATTTCCAGTTGATACTGGCTTCTTTTGAATAGTTCATCACCGCAAGTATACCAACCGGTAAAAGCAAAACGAATAAGCTCGTTCCTTGAGCTTCGTATTGTGACATTCCCAAAACGTATATTAATGCTGGGACGATGATTACGCCTCCACCAACTCCAACGAATCCACTTAGCACTCCTGCGCAAAGTCCAATTATAATTAAGATGATTATAGTCTGTGTACTCATTATGAAAGTAAAGGTAAGAATTGAAATTGAAACGGCATCTGATCAAGTAATCGAACGATCTAATTGTTGAATTAATCGACTAGTAAATTACATCCCCTTATATCAGAATTATCAAACCTTCCTAAAATTTCAAATTGATTTCCCGTTATTTTTCCAAGGTCTTGAGTTGCTATAAATGAACAGCTGTTGACGTTTGCAAGGTCAATAATGCTGATTCCTCCTGTTTTTCCATTTCGAACATAGGACAGTGGATCGTTCACGTCTCGAGTGAGAATTTTCATCCATGCAGGTTGATCAAATAAACCTGCTGCATTACTATATGATTGAGAAAGTAATTCCGTCATTCCATATTCTGAGGAGATGCTATCGCAATTAAAGCCTTTTTCAAGTTCGCTGTGCAATTCCAATTTCGTGAGTTCTTTACGACGTCCCTTCATTCCACCTGTTTCAATTATTATCGCTTTGGATAAATCAGGATTCAATTCTGCAAGATCGAGAAGGGCATAAGAAACACCAAATAGCACAACTTGTTTTCCAGTAGTTAAGGCGGATTTATATTGTTGAATGAGTTCTTCTAAATTGCTAAGATAGAATCCAGATAACGCAGATTTTGTTCGTTTGATTAGATGGTCCACCATATAAACCAAACTTGATTCGCCCTGTTCAAGGTAGTTTGGAAGTAGAGCGAGAATTACTTGGTTCTCCGGGTTGCCAATTTGCTGATCGTATATTGAATTGAAAGAACGTTCATACAATGACGTGTCTTGGACATAATGATGCGACCGTTTACCTCCAGTTCCACTGCTTTTAAAAAGTGCCTGTTCTTTGCAGTCTCCGCAAACTACTTTGTGTGATTTGAAAAAGGAGATCGGCAAAAAGGGAATTTCAGAAATGGTTGTTGGCTCGGGCTTATTTAATGCCTGAATATATTCTGAATAAATTGTACAATTTTCTTTTTGGAATGCATAAACCTTCAATGCTACTTTTTCGAATTCTTCATCCGATTGAATATCAAAAATTTGATTGATCAATTCCATTAAAGCCAATTAATGTTCGACATCGCCTAATTCTTCAGGGTCGTGCTTGTATTTAAAAATCAAGGCAAACGCGACTGTTACGATTAATGCGTAAATGGCAAATATGTACCAGATTGTAGTCCAATCCCTCATTCCATCGGTTCCGGTATATAAGTCTACAATATAACCGCTTCCATATGCACCAATAATGGCGCCTATTCCGTTGGTCATAAGCATAAAAAGTCCTTGTGCACTGGATCGATTTGACGGTGTAGATTCTTTAGCCATGAACATGGAACCTGAAATATTGAAGAAATCGAATGCCATCCCATAAATGATCATTGATAAGCTTAAGAAGATAAATCCGGTTCCCGGGTCCCCTATTCCAAAGAAAGCAAATCGAAGAACCCAAGCCACCATACTCATGAGCATTACTTTTTTAATGCCGAATTTTTTCAAGAAGAAAGGAATGGTTAAAATAAACAATGCTTCAGAGACCATTGAAAATGATAGAAATATTAGCGAATGTTCTGTTACAAATGAACCAGAATAATCGGTACTAAATGATTGAAGAAACTGATCACCCCACATATTTGATATCTGAAGGACACACCCTAGAAGCATTGAAAATATAAGGAAAAGAGCAATTTTCCTTGATTTAAAAAGTGAGAATGCATCAAGTCCCATTGACTGTATCATTGTTTTTTTCTCAATAGATTTTTGAGTGCCAACTCTTGGTAAGGTGAAAGAGTAAATCCCTAAAATAACCGAGGCGGTGGCGCTTATGTAAAATTGATTCGGTGTAATTCCAAATTCAAGAAAATCAACCGACCAGGCGGCGAAAATAAATCCAACTGTCCCCCAAACTCGAATGGGCGGAAATACTTTGATAATGTCCATGTCTCTATTTTCAAGTGTGGCAAACGAAATAGATCTGTTGAGTCCTATTGTTGGCATGTAGAACATTGAAACTAAAAAGATGAGTGCGTAAAAAGAACTGAAATCAGTTGCGTTAGCGAGCGCGACAAGAATTCCTGCTAGAACAAGATGTGATATTCCTAAGAGTTTCTCAGCACTGACCCATTTATCAGCAATGATTCCCATTATTGCAGGCATGAAAAGAGAAGCAAACCCCATAGTTCCATAACATGCTGCGATTTGGAGTCCAGTAAATTCTAGTGTCACAAACATATCGGCTCCTGCT
>JABSPC010000409.1 GCA_013215515.1 Crocinitomicaceae bacterium | reverse complement strand
GTAGGTATCGATTGAATTAAAGAGCAACTCGCAATACTCTAATTCAATCATATCATCAGAAACAAAAAATATGGACTTGAATTCCCATGCGTGCTCTTCGAACCAACCGAACTTATTTTCATTGGTACCATAAAATGGATCCGGCATTTCACCCGTCGCAATCAATGCTTCTTGAACAGAACCTTTCTTACCCAATTCCATCCATACGGATTTCTTAGGATGGAAAAACGTCCATTCCAACTTTACATTCTTCTGTGCAAGTGTACTAAACCCCATTATTGTGGCAACTATAAAAAGTATTTGTCTCATCTATCAATCCCAATTTCTATCAAAACTAGCGTCAACTAAATTGTTTCCTGCTTTCGTATATGTGGCATAATTAAACCCGTAATACACTGAGTGGGCACCTACGTTTCCGAACCTATCAAGAGCCAGGAAACCAACTTGTAACCCCGTTAAATCATCGTGCTTTTTGATTATTCTTTCTACCGCCAGTTCACATGCCTTTTGTGGCGAGTGTCCCTGTCGCATCAGCTCAACAACAGTATGGCTTCCAGCAATTCGAATAACCGCCTCCCCCATTCCTGTAGCACAAGCCGCGCCAATTTCATTATCAACAAAAAGTCCAGCTCCAATAATTGGCGAATCACCTACCCTTCCTGGTAACTTGTATCCCCATCCACTGGTAGTACAAGATCCGCTAAGGTTGCCATTCACATCGAGAGCCAACATTCCAATTGTATCGTGATTCTCATGATTGATCACAGGCTTCTTGAGCTTATCCTTTTCTTCCTTCTTCCATTCTTTCCAATCCTTTTTAACCTCTTTTAGTGGGGTCTTGGTTTTACCAAACCCTTGTTCTAAAGCAAATTCACGAGCTCCATCACCAACAAGCATTACATGTGGAGTTTCTTCCATTACCTTACGCGCAACAGAAATTGGATGATCAATACCCTCTAAACAACCAACTGCACCACATTTCGATTGATGATCCATTATACAGGCATCAAGCGTTACATGTCCATCTCGGTCAGGTCTTCCTCCAATTCCAACACTTCGATTTGTAATATCCGCTTCAGTAACTCTAACACCATTTTCCACAGCATCCAAGGCGGTTCCTCCTGAAAGAATAACCTTCCAAGCTTCCTCATTCGCTGCCAATCCGTGTTGCCAAGTTGAAACAACAATAGGCTGACGTTTCATCACTCTTCTACTCGATTCTTCTAATAATTCTCCAGCTTTCGAAGGCCTAAAAATGCTAAGAGCAGCACCAGCCAGTCCTAACTTAAAAAATGTTCTCCGTTTTAAATCGCTCATCTATTATTTTTTATTTTTTATTTCCTCTGCTAACCATTTCTGATAAGCATTTGCATTATTAATGTGCTGTCTATCAGAAGCTGTGAAATTATGACCTCCTGAATAGTCTGGTTTTGCGCACATATAAATATAGTCTACACTTGCCGCATTTAAAACCGCATCTACAATAGAAGCTGGTGTTATACAGATTGGACCAGGAGGAAGCCCAACAATGTTATAGGTGTTATAATCACAAATAATTTCACGATGTTTTTTCGTTAAGCGCTGAACACCATCCAATTCATGTCCCCAACAGAATTTAAACGTTGGGTCAGACTGCAACTTCTGTCCACGGTTTAAACGATTAAGATACAATCCTGCAATAATCGGCCATTCCTCTTTTACTCGCCCTTGTTCAGAATAAACAATGCTCGCCAAAGTCGTTACTTTAGATTGAGAACTAAGACCCAAAGCCTTCATTTTAGATATTCGCTCTTCGTTCCAAAACTCTTTAAACTGCTTTGCCATAAAAGCTACAAACTCTTCTGCATCTGTGTCATATGGCATCTTGTACTGCTTCGGGAGGAATAATGCTGGAATTTGTTCGGTTGTAAAACCATATTTATTAAGTGTTTTTTGATCGAGTATATAATTGACAATAGAGGTACTATCTGCAACAATACATTTGCTAATATTCCCACTTAAATCATAAATATCTCTACAAGTATTAAAGATGACATTAACCTCCACCTCACTTTTACCTTCACCATTCGAACCTTTTTGAAACCCTTCAATGAGATCAGTCAACTTAGTCCCTGAAAGAATTATATACTTCCCTCCTGCCAAATAGGAAACATTAATTTTTTCTTCTTCAACAAGAGTTTTAACCGCCTCAACATCATCAATAACGCCTTCATGCTCAAGTTTGTCCAATAGCATATCAAATGTTGGATCTTCGTCCAATAATATTCTTGTTTGGCTTGTATTTACCGTCCTAGGAGCACTATCACTGAACAATGCCATTAATTGCTCTCGTTTAAAAAAAGCTATGATTAGAACCCCGACAAGACCAACAAGAACTATTTTTTTAAGCATTTTTCAAAGATTAGAGTTTCAATATAATCAGCATTATCCAATTGACCATCTTGCGTTAACTTCTTTTTAGAAAACCCTAACTTTTCAAACAACCGTATACTTGGCGAATTGTCTTCATGCACGTTTGATTCGAGATTATAGACTCCCAATTCATCAATACAAATTTC
>JABSPC010000408.1 GCA_013215515.1 Crocinitomicaceae bacterium | reverse complement strand
ATTATTGAAAAGTATTACGGCAAAACAATTGTTTTTACGTCATCCTGATCTTAAAGTAAAGCTTTTGGGTGGATTTTTTTGGACAAGTGGTTTTTACGCTAATACGGTTGGTCAATCTTCAAATGAAGAAGTGATACGAGGTTATGTGAAAAACCAAGGAATGGAAAAAGAATATCATAATTTACATAAAGAACAACTTAATTTGTTCTGAGATACCGCGATGGTTCTGCCTCGGGGAGCGTCATTAAAGCCAGAGTTACCAACTGTGGATAAAGTGTCGAGTCATCTTAATATTAGCTCAAGAACACTTCAGCGAAAGTTAAAAGAAGAAGGAAATACCTACAAAGATTTGATTGATGAATTAAAATTGGATTTTGCGATAAGTTATTTGAATCAGCCGGAATTGAACATTTTGGAAATAACCTACTTACTTAATTATGCAGATGCAAGTGCTTTCAATCGCTCTTTTAAACGGTGGACAGGGAAAACGCCCAGTGAACATAGATTGGCGCATTAATTTTGTTTCTGAATGGAGAAAGAATCCTGAATAATCTTCGCTTTTGCTTTTCCAACAGCTTCAGACAGTTCTTCAAACGATGCTTTTTTGACACCGTTTACGGATTTGAATTCTTTAATTAAATTTTCAAACGTTTTTTCGCCGATTCCTTTAATCTCAGTTAATTCAGAAACCAAAGAATTTTTACTTCTCTTGTTTCTATGGTGCGTAATTCCAAAGCGGTGCGCTTCATTCCGCATGAATTGAATTACCCGTAAACTTTCAGAGCGTTTGTCAATATAGATGGGTAATCTGTCCCCAGGGAAGAAAATTTCTTCTAGTTTTTTGGCAATACCTACGATGGCAATTTTCCCCCGAAGATCCAATCGTTCGAGTGCTTTCAAAGAAGAGCTGAGCTGCCCTTTTCCTCCGTCAATTACGATTAGTTGAGGAAGAGACATCTCTTCGTCTAACATTCGCTTATAGCGCCGGTAAACAACTTCCTCCATCGATGCAAAATCATCTGCTCCAACAACGGTTTTTATATTGAAATTGCGGTAATCCCTTTTACTCGGTTTTGCATTTTTAAAGACCACACAAGCCGATACTGCATTGGTTCCGTGGAAGTTGGAGTTGTCGAAACATTCAATATGAACAGGAAGATCGGGCAATCTAAAATCAACTCTAATTTGTTCCAATATTCGTTCTGTATGTCGCTCAGGATTTTTAATTTTTTCCTGTTTGACTTTCTCCATTTGGTAGAATCTCGCATTCCGCGCAGATAAATCAATTAATGCTTTTTTATCGCCACGCTGAGGAGTGAAAAATGTCATTCCGGCGAATTCTAAATCCAAAGTATCTTCAACTAATATTTCTTTCGACAGACTCTTGAAACGCTCGCGTAATTCTGGTAAAACATACCCAATTATATCTGACGCTGATTCGTTAAGTTTTTTGCTGACTTCCGCTGTATACCCATGGATAATGGCACCATTGTTAATCACCAAATAATTTACAAATGCCGATTTTTGATCCTGAACCATTGTGATTACATCGACTTGATGAATCGTCGGTGAAACAACTGTTGATTTGGCTTTGTAACGTTCAATTGTGGCAATTTTAGCTTTAATATTTTGAGCTTCTTCGAATTGTAAATTTTCAGAAAATTCTTTCATCATTTCCTTGAGGGATCGAATTACAGCGCTCAAGTTTCCCTTTACGATGTGCTCGATGTCTTTGATATATTGACCGTAGTCATCCTCGGATTCTTTACCGACGCATCCGCCTTTGCAATTTCCAATGTGAAACTCCAAACAGACTTTATGCTTTCCTTCTTTTATCTTTTTCTCAGATAAATCTAAGGAGCAAGAACGAAGGGGGTATACGTCTCGGATCAATGAAATTAGAGTATTGACAACCTTCACACTTGGGTAAGGACCAAAATATTTAGAGCCATCTTTAATCATTCTACGCGTGGTGAAAACACGAGGAAAGGGCTCTTTTTTAATACAAATCCAAGGGTATGTTTTATCGTCTTTGAGTTGAATGTTGTACTTGGGCTGGTACTTTTTGATGAGGTTGTTCTCCAAAAGAAGAGCGTCCAATTCAGTATCTACAACGATGTATTTAATGTCTTCAATTTGACGAACCAAGACCCGCGTTTTACCAGAATCTAAGTTTTTATTGAAATAAGAAGCAACACGTTTTTTTAAATCCTTTGCTTTACCGACATAGATGATCTTCTCGTTTTTATCAAAGTATTGATAAACGCCAGGTTTGTTCGGAAGAACTTTGAGTTTTAAGCGAATTGATTCTTTATCGGCAGCCATGAATCAAAGATACGCAAAAGAGTATTTGCACTTCAATAAGTGGGACAGGCATTCAAGGTTTTAAACAAAAAAAAGCACCCTAATCTCAATTGAATAAGGTGCTTTTGAGAATTAGATTTTTTTTAATTCTTTATAATACGTTTTGTAGTACTTAAACCATCTGTATAAACCGTAACAAAGTACATTCCTCTTGCATATGGAGTCATATCAATAATAGATTTTTTATTTAAAAATGCTTGAATTGTAATGGTTTGCCCAACTTGGTTGGTAATGACTACGTTAGAATTAGTACTTAGTTCATTTGAAACTGTAAGCGTAGCCGTTCCGTTTGTTGGATTTGGGAAAATATTGAAATGAACTTGGTCGCTCTCGTTAATTGAGAGGTCACTGCTTACGTTGATATTGTCAATGTAAGTAGAGTTTCCATAGCCATTAATATTAATGAATTTGAACATTACGTTTCCGGGGAAGCTCGAGATATCGATAACTTCATTTCTCCAATCACCGGCCGCCGAAGGGTCCCAATCACCTGATGTACTTGGAACAGTTCCCAGTGTTGAGCCTCCTTTACCATAAATTGTTGTCCAAGTTGCTCCACAATCCAATGAGATTTGTACTGCAAGACTGTCGTCTAAAGAAGTGTACTGTGCTTTGGCTAAATCAAATGTTAGAGTCGATACTCCTCCTCCGATAGCGAAAACCTCTGTTTCAAAATAATCGTCTTCTCCTTGTGCATTATAGCTATAGTTATTAATAAATGCTGCCTCTGTTCCGCTTCCATTCGAGCCTGTTACTGATGCTTCTTCCCAGGTCATATCATTATCAGGGTTGCCCAATGACCATCCTGGAGCCAAGAACCCATTTGCTTCAAAATCTTCAACAAATGGTGATGCTGTTGGAGTATTTTGTACATAGAGGTTTAAAACCTGCTCATTATTTGTTGGGTTTCCGTCACCAGTTACTATTGTCGTACATGTTAAAGTATAACTCCCCGTTGTAGCTGGAGCTACTAAAGCGGTTGTGAAGGTGTAGACTGCTTGTTGTCCAGGTTGAATTGTTCCGGTATACGTTTCATTTACTATTGCCTGTCCAGATACTTCATAAGTAACAGGGAAGTTTGAAATTGGTGACAAACCAGCATTCAAGAGTGTTATTTCAGGATACTCGGTGCTTGAGCTACAAAGAGATAAAAAGCCCGGACTGGCGTTGTTAATACTCGCTAACTCTACATCCGTGGCAAGGGAACAATTGACAAGACCACCAGGGTGATAGCTAGCAATTGTACGTCGACTTTCCCAACCTAAAGTTGAATTTTTTGCGGCCATCGCATACCAAATTGGTAAATTCGGATCCGTGATAGTATACGTATAACTAGTTGTCGTTGAATTTCCAACGACCTCCATGTATTGCGTACCTAAAATGTATACATCGTAATTCTCTGCATCCGTCACTGCACCCCAAGAGAAGGTAACTGAAGTTGGGCACAATTGTGTAATTGTTTGACTTGGAACTAAAGCAGCAATTGAGAAAATGGAATCACTAACATCAGAAACTCCACCGCGCGTCACTCGGAACAATGCGGTTCCAGTAACGGTATTCGGAACAGTCCATTCATACGTTCGAATATCTGATGCTACGGTTGTTATAGCGCTCCAAGTAGAACCATTGTTATCACTGTATTCTAAATCGAAGCTTCCTGATGATTCTGGTGCGTCCCAATGTAAAGACTCCAACTCACTCGGCACAAAATGCTCCCCGCGATTTGGATATGTTACTGTTATTTCGTCGGTAATTATTTCATAAACAACAAAGTAATTTTGAGGTCCTAATGGAACAGCAAATCCACTAACATCGATCGTATAACTTCCAGCAATAGGGTTATTAATGAGAACTTGCTCCATATTATTTAAGTGATCAGCGCCATTCGTTGCAGGCAGATCCAGTGTAGTTGCATTCGGAGTAGGATCTAAAATCCAAGGTAAATAAGGCGTTGAACCAGGATCAGTGACTGTTAAATCCAAATCATTAATCAATGCAACGGCTGCACCATTAGCTGCAGCGGGATCCGGCCAATATAGCATGAATCTAACTTGTTTCGTTCCAACTGGAACAGTTATAGAATGGGTGTTTGCATTTCCTTGGGAAACAGAACTCGTTAAGTGACGTCCATCTTCAATTAGCATCCCGGCGCGCAATCCGTTTACGATTCCCCAACCAAATTTATAATCGGGACCAACATTTCCAGCTTCGTTCGTTGTATTTAATAATGTTGCTTTAATTAACGCTGATGGTGGAAGAGCTCCACCATTGGCATCTCCATATGCCTCATATAATTGAGCCGAAACTCCAGCAATTCCTGGGGCTGCACCTGATGTTCCACCAAATAACATGTAATCATTGTCTTCGTCAGTAGAATATTGAACTCCATTAGCCGCGATATCCGGTTTGATACGACCATCGTAAGCAGGTCCTCTTGAACTAGAAGCAACCAAAGCACCATCGAAATATGTATTTGCAGTTGCAATTACATTTTTACCTTGTTTGTGTCCTCCGGTGATATTACCCCATTGGTTGCCCGCTCCATATCCGCAATCATTACTGTTAGAATTTCCGGCAGAGAAGACATGCAGAAGAGTAGGGTAGTTAATTGTTTGGTCATCTACGGTAACAGTCGCTGCAGTATAGCCAGCATTACATCCATTTGAATAGGAAGAATTGGTAATTTGAACTGTTCCATTCGCTATACGAGTTGTTGTCGCTGCATCTAAAAAGTCAGACTCATAATTTGCCACAAAAACATTTGACCCTGCTGCCATTCCACGCATGCTAGGATCCAGGTTTCCTGATCCCGCCATAATACCAGCAACGCCATCTCCGTGTGTGGAACCAGTTCCTGTTGCGGTTGAATTATCAAGACGACCTTCAAAATCAATATGTGGACCTACAATACCATCATCTCTAACCAATACTCCGATGTTCAAACCTGTGTATTGTCTTCCAGTTGAAGTTTGTGTGTCCAATCCATTCGATCGGTGGAGACCTTTTCCTTCAGTATCGTCTTTAATTGATGGGGCCAAAATTTCTTCTATCCACTTAACAAACTTAAAATCTCCTAACGTGTTAACTTGACTTATAGGAACAGAAACTTCTAGTACATGATGACCACGGCGGTGTTTAAGAATTGTAACCCCTGAAGATGTAAGCGAAGGAATAACGTCATCCATATTGACTCCATCATATACAATGACAATCAATTTTGCGTTCTCACCATCAATTGCCCAAGGGTTTATTGAACCACTTCTTAACTCTGATTCTATTTTAACTGATTGACTTACTGGAATGATTCCCTTTACATTGTTTGACGAAAGAAGTTCACGTGAAATATCTGCCTCAAAGCCAACAAGGTATGTTCCTTTGTCAATATAATTGATGAATTCAACTCCTCCAGCCTGCACAGCATCTTGCTGTTCTTGATTTGGGACTTCATTGAACTGCATCCATGCGTAAATGGTAGAGTTATATCCACTTTGAGTATTTAGTTCATTAAAGTCGACAGATTGAATATTTACAGGGATTGAGATTCTAAGTTCTTGAAATGTAAAATCATTATCAGTCTGAGCGACTGAATTATTGGGTAGGATTAATAAACCGAGAATACACAAGAAAAAAGTGCGCAAAAGGAATCTGCTAGAAATTTTCATTTGAGTTAGTTTGAAAGTAAGTACAGTCGGCATTTTTAATGCCGCGCTATTAAAATACAATATTTGCTGACAGATACGGAAGAATGATCTATTAAACCTAAGTTAAAATTGGAATCACACTTTGATATAAACTGACTGAAATGAAGCTTTCTAAGCTCTAACTAAAAAAAGGCCTATTCTGAAATCAACTGGTATAAGTCGTCCAAGTTAGGTGAAATGATAATTTCGATGCGACGGTTTTTCGCCTTATTGTTTACGTCAACGGGGTGGAATTCAGACCTCCCTCCTGCCATCAGTTGTTTTGGGTCAATTTCAGAATTTGAAGTCATGATTGAAATAACAGATGTTGCTCTTAGAACAGAAAGCTCCCAGTTGTTGACAGGATGTTTCGTTCCGGCCATTTTATCTGTATCAGTGTGTCCTTCAACAATTATTTCAAGATTTTTTTCTTCTTGAAGCACTTTTGCCAATTCAATTAGAGCCGTTTTTCCTTCTGCTACAACGGATGTACTTCCAGACGCAAAAAGCAATTTGGCTTCAAGGCTGACATAAATTTTACCATTGCGTTCTTCAACCGTTAATCCTTTGTTTTGGAAATTCTTAAGCGCTGCTGTCAGTTTATCTTTCAATGCTCTACTAGCTGCTTCTTGCTTCTCAATCATTGAGTTTAATGCCGCTAATTCTTCACGTTGTTTCGTTATTTTACCTTGCTGAACTTCAAGATCTTGCTTCATTTTAATTAAATCATCCTCCTTTTTCTGAAGGTCAATTCGCTTTGCCTCTAAATCTGCATTCAATTTGGCGATGTCAGCCGCTCCACTGGTTCGTAGCTTCCCATAAGTAGCTTCAAGAGCCTCGTTAATTACAACTTGCTTGTCGTATTTAGCCTGTAAAATGTTATGGTAGCGACTAATAGATGACGAATCAGCGATTAGCTTTTCGAGTTGTTTCGACGCCACTTCATATTTCGATTTGAAATCTTTAGATGACGCCTGGAAATTCATGGCTGTTGTCTTATATGCTTCCAGTTCTTCTGCACAGATCTTTTCTTTTTCAACCAGTTCTTGATACTTTTTTGCTGGAACAAAACAAGACGAAACGGAGAACACTATTATGATAAGAGAGCCGAATAATTTCATAAAAATCGATTTTAAACAAAGATGAGCAGAACCTTGTTTCATTTTTGGCACTATATTTAGTTTTTATAAACAGTGATAGTTGTATAAACTTTCCAGTTTTAACTTAACATACCGCCATGAAAAAGAAGCACATACTGTATTTAGGATTAGCATTAGGAACTATGATTGGAATCCAATCGTGTAAAGTTGTAGAGGAAACAGGGCCTACCGACACTTTAGAAGTCATAGAAACGTCCTTTAAAGAAATTGCGAACAACAGTCTTCATGGGAATGGAGCCGAGAAGATTGAAGAAGGAGTAGTTGTTATTAATTCGGAAAAAGATTGGAATGCGCTGAGGACAAAAATGAATTCTGTTAACCAGTCTATGGCAGAGAAATCAATCGACTTTAAGAAGAACACAGTTTTAGTCTATTTTGACGGAATAAAAGGATCTGGAGGTCACACGGTAGAAGTCAAAAAGATAAATGAACTTTCAGAAAAATTGTATGTTGTAATGGCAAAGAAAAAACCCAAAGGCGATGCCATAGAAATAATGACGCAGCCTTATTGCGTTGTTTTAATTGACAAAACCGACAAGACAATTTCGTTTACTGAATAACAAATCGTATTTGGTGACTTACACCTTCAACATCTATTTTCAAGAAATAGACTCCAGAAGCGAGTATGTTCACATCAATGAGCGCAACATTTTTTCCAGACTGACCAATCACAGAATACGAGCTAAGTTGTTTTCCTGTTAAATCTAAAATCGACAACTCAGTAGTTTGTGCGTTGTTCAAATCAAATTCAACATTCAATTCACCATTTGTCGGATTAGGATACAACAGTGCGTTTGAAATTTCCATTTCATTTAATTCTAAAATAATGTCATTTGAAGGTACTCCTTGATACAAGTTGATGTTGTCTAAGTAAAGGTTGTTTCCTTCATCACTTTCAAACTTAAATTTGAATCTAAAATCACCGACAAAATACCCGTTTGTAATATTGGTCATATGAACCGTTGTCCAATCTGATTCAGAACTTGGAATCCAAGCCGTGCTGCTTGTGAGTGGAGAAAGGGCATCACCAAAAATGGTTTTTCTCAGTACCCAACTGTCCTCACAACTTTTCGTAATATAGACCCTTAACCATTCAGTGTTTGCTGCTTGTTTCTTTCTGTATGAATATCGAAAAGACAAAGTCATAGTATCCGTAGATAACAAAGTAGAAAGGTCAATAGGTCCAGAAATCAACTCATCATCAAACTGTCCATTTTGAGAATGGTTGTACAATCTTGCGCTTTTTGTTCCTGATAAGGCAGCATCTGAATTAATCAAAAATGCTTGATTCCCATCTGGATTAGTAGTTGACCATTGATCAATATTTAAGAAGCTTGTGTAATTTTCAAACCCTTCAAAGTAAGGAAGACCAGGGGTATAAGCTACGTAAATAGCATTTGTATTGTAAATTGAATCTATTCCAATACCGTTATCTACAACCATTGCAACATCATACTCTCCAGAGTTATCGTAACAAACAATTGGGTTCGTATCAGTTGAGGTCGCAGGTGTTCCTCCTGGGAAATACCACGTGTAAGTCGTTCCTGGAGATGCATTCGAAGACAGGTCTGTTATATCAAAACAGTGACCGGTTCCAGCGGAAGGACAATCAATTTCAAAGTCAGCAATTGGTGGGCTCCAAGCACAGTTGAATTCACCCAATCCTTTTTCAACAGCAACTGCTCTTTCTCCTCTTGCGTTGTCTGGGCCTAATGCGCGAACACTGAACCAACCGCTAACGGTTGAACCGATAGGAACTGTAAAATTAGTTGCGGCCGTTGTTCCAATTGAATCCATATACTTTACGCCGAGCATACTAACTTCATAACCAGTAGCGCCTGTAACAGCGTCCCAAGTTAAATTAGATGAGTCTGGACATGCCCAAGCAAACTCTATGTTGTTTGGAACATCAATTAATGAGAATACAGCATCACTTGCATCTGAAACAGCATTTCTAGAAACCCTTACTCGAGCCAACCCAGTCACAACGTTTGGTGTTGTCCATGAATAATACCTTCTGTCAGCAAGAGCTGTTCCTTCAACGGTCCAAGTCGCACCATCATCTGTTGAAGATTCAATAGTGAAGTCCGTAGTTCCTTCAGGTGCATCCCAACGAACGATTGCATTCGCAGCGGTTTGTATTCCTTCAGCTCCAATTGGATGTGTTACCGTAATCTCATCCCTAACAAAATAATAGACTAGATAATAGTCTTGTGGTCCTTGAGGAATCGCGAAACCATTTAAGTCAACATCGTAAGTCCCAGCAGCAGGGTTTACAAGTGTTACTTGTTCAACATTATTTAAGTTATCGACTGCTCGAACTGCTATTAAAGCAACATTTGCAGGAGTGTGATCCAATACCCATGGATCGAATGTTGTTGATCCTGGATCTGTTACAACCATATTGATATCGTTTACAAGAGCGGGGTTTGCATTTGTTGACCCTTTTTTATCCGTCCAATAAACCATAATTCTCAATTCCGAAACCCCAGCCGGAACAGCAATTTGATGGTTGTCATTTCCTCCTTGCGAAATTGAACCTGAGATGTATTGATTGTTTGAAATCAAATCGAATGCTTGACGCGCATTAATACGTCCCCATCCAAATTTGAAATCCGGTCCAGGGTTTCCTAAATCTTCAGCTGTATTTAAAACACTTGCTTTAATTAATGCTGCATCTGGATTTGTTCCGCCATTTAAGTCTTTGTACCCTTCGTACAATTGAGCGAGAGTTCCGGCGATACCAGGGCAAGACATCGAAGTTCCTGAAATAGTAAAGTAAATGTTATCTGGCCCAGTTGATGTTACTGAAGAACCAACCGCGCAAATATCTGGTTTGATTCTACCGTCTGTAGCGGGTCCTCGACTACTTGAGTTAGAGAGGGCATCGTACTTTGACAGGTTTCCTACTGTCAATAGGTTCTTACCCATTTTGTGTCCACCTGTGATGTTTCCCCAAGTTGCTCCTGCTCCGTAGTTGTTTGGGCTACAAGCTGAAGCACCATTATTCCCTGCAGAAAAAACATGCATTAAAGACGGGCGATCATAAATTTGTTCATCCAATTGACTCGCCAATGAAGTGTATCCATCATTGCACCCGTTACTATAACTTTTAGAAGTGATCGTCAACCCATTGTTGTCGTAAAGGTTCGGAACGCTGTTGTAATTGTTGTTGTTTGACCCATAAACTAAAAGATCAGCTCCATGCGCCATTCCTCTGTGTGCTGGATTTAAATTCCCCGCACCAGTGATTGTTCCAGAAACGTGATCACCATGTGTTTCACCAGCAGATGTAGAACATCCCGAACAATTAGATTGATTAATCCGACCGGTGTAATCGATGTGTGGTCCGATAATTCCATCATCCTGCATCATAACTGTTATTCCCGTTCCATTGTAAGAAAGTCCACCGCTGTACTCTGTCCAAAGTGTATTGCTTCTGTGGTTCGTACGACCGTTTCCGTTTTCAGGCAATGCTTCTGATTGTAAAACTTCGAAATAGTAAAAAGCATTCAAGGCATACAATGAATTCAAATCTGTTAATTTCAAACGAACATTTATAGTCTGCTGACCAGCATTTGTGCTTACGATTTGTCCGCCAAGAGAAATAATTTGTTTCTCTGCATTAGCATAAGGAAGTTCCTCAAAATAAGAAGCGATCAACTCAATCTGATCGTCTCCAAAAAGGGTCCAATGTGGATATTCTTTAATTGAAAGCAAACGAGATAGCTTATATTTATTTTCAATTGGAAGAACAATTGCATTTTCCAATAGTGTCCAATCAACGCTATTAGATATAGAAGCGAAGAACGCATTCCTTGGAAGGTAATCCATCAATTGAATTCCACCCTCTGCTAATTTAGCCTTCAACTCTACGCTTGGAATTTTATCAAAAACAATTATTCTGTAAAAATGGTTGTCGATTAATTCGTCTGAAGTCCAATCTAGGTTTGATTCTGATTCGATGGAATATGTTCCTGATTTAAGGAGTAAAGTGTGGTCCTGTGAAAAAGAAGAGAAGCAGACAGCACTAATGAATAGGGCAAAAAGTGCCGAATGAGATAGTTTGATCATAATAGTTAATAACAGAGTTCACGTAAAGATAAGAAATTAACAACTAGTGTAAAACTTAACTATTCGAACAAAGGACAATTGGCAGGGCCTGACCGGTTTGGTTTACACGTGGTAAAGCGAAGAGAGAGTTCATGTGTGTTTTTAGCCACCGATTGGATTGCTGTAACCGTAATATCGTAGGAATAGCTAATCGAAAATTGCTCCTTGATTTTGAAAGTTAAGATCGCATTTATGGCATCTCCAGACCGATAACCAATTCCTAAACCGAAAATATTCTTGTAATCAGCGTACAAAGTGATATCTGCCGAAACAGGGTTTCTTGGAGGAATCCTAAGGATTATAGAGGGTAAAAATGTGATGTTTTCTTTGACTTTAAGCCGGTACCCACCGCTAATGGCCAAATGAGCCCGATAACGAGAATCATTTCCGATGTCTGTCCACTTGCTTCTGAACAAATTTTTGAGTGTTAAACCGGCAAAGTAATTTTCAGAATTGAACCATGCCCCAATTGTTGCATCTGGAGAAAGGAAATTCGCCTGCTGCATCACCTCTGGGTCAGGGTCAACTGTTGTTGAAGAACTTGGATCGTATCCCGTTTGAATAACGCCAGCATATAAACCCAATGACAAACGATCTGTTTTGTTAAAGTTAAAATGGGCAGCATATGCTGCGTTTATTCGGTTTGTGCTGAACTGTCCAATTCTGTCGGTTTCAAATTTAAAACCAGTTCCATGACGAGCACTGAATATTCTTCTTTTTCGGGCCTGAAGCGGTATGCTAACTGAAAGAAATCCACTGTCTGGAGCGCCATCGATTCCAACCCATTGCATTCTATAGAGTGAGTGAATATCTACACATTGTTTAATCCCAGCATGAGCAGGGTTAACAGAAAATTGGTGCAAAAACCATTGCGTATATTGAGGAACTTGCTGAGCATTACTGAATTGTGCAAGAACGAGGTAGAGCATTAATAAGTTCCCTTTTATCATCTAAGAATAGTTAGGGTTCCTTTTAATACTTCATCACTTCCGTCATTCAGGTCAATTATATAATAATAAATACCCTCCATAGCGTTGCCAGTGTTGGATGTTCCGTCCCATCGTTTATTCAATGAATAGTTAGATGTTTGATACACTTTTTGCCCCCAACGTGTAAAAATGGAAACTTGATTGTTAGGGTAAAGTTCAATTCCAGTTATGACCCAATTATCATTTATGTTGTCCCCATTTGGTGAAAACGTGTTAGGAATTTCGATACTTGAGATCATAAATGCCGTAATATAATCGGTAAGTACGCATCCATTTTCCTCAGCAGTGAATGAGTAAGTCGTCTGTTCGATAGGCGTAACGACTGGGTTTAAGATGTTTGGGCTACCTACCAAATTAGTAGGTCCCCAATAGAAAACGGGCGCTGTTGTTGATCCGTTTAGAAAGAAAGTCGTTCCTGGCGCAACAGTTACGTCAATTCCAGCGTCCAGAGAAATGGTATAAACGTTTATCACTTGGCTAGTGGCCTGAACAGTGACAGGGCAAGCAGTATGACAGTCGGTTTCGACACTCACAATATCACCATCGGCGAGATCTGATGTGTTAAAAATCGGGTCTGTAGTAGTGGCCGCGAGAGCACCGTTGATGTACCATAAAAAGGCGCTCGTATCTGAACAATCGGTAAGGTTACAAATAAAGGTGATAACTTCGTTTAAGCAAGCATTTACGTTACTTTCAGTAATGCTCGCAATGGCAACCGGACGATCAATTCCAGCTCCAGAAATTATCAGGTCGAAAGTGCATTCGGCTGCTGAAGTTATTCCGGCACCGTTGTTGTCACCATCAACTACCAAATAATAGGTCGAATTTGGGTTTAACCCAGCAGCGTTTAAACTGAAATTTCCAGTTTCATTGGAT
>JABSPC010000407.1 GCA_013215515.1 Crocinitomicaceae bacterium | reverse complement strand
TTTAATCTATACGTGTTCGACGGGTATTCCCATCAGGAAATTTCGGAGAAGCGTTCAATTACTATTGAAACTTCAAAGTGGCATGTAAAAGAAGCCCGGAAAAAGCTTAGAGGATTGATTATTCAAACAACATCAATCGGTATCAGTTTCACGTTAGATTTTTGGATATTATGAGCAGCAATAAAGATTTAAAAGAGATCATTCAAGATCACTATGACAAAGTAGAGGTAGGGATAAAAGAAGCATGGCGAAATGACATGTCTGATCGTTTGGATGCATTCAACAAAAGAAAAAGGAGATGGATCATATTCTTTTTCCTAATTTCCACGATACTTATATTTCTCGGCTTAACTTTTGGCATGAATTTCTTTTCAGGAAAACTAGAAGGTTCTAATCACTCCGCATCCATAACATCTCAAGGACAGGCAATTTTAACTAATCAATCCGTTCAAAATGAACCAAAACCTAGAGGTGAGAAATATGAAAAAAGTAATATCAATTCAAATGACTGTAATATTTCCAATGAAAAGCGTTTCAGTAATAATTTCCCACTGGAACGGCGAACAGATAAGTGTCAAGAATATCGTTTAGCACAAGAAAATACTGCCTCTTCTCGAAAATCGATTATAAATGAATTCATTTCTAATCGCAAAGTCATCAGTTCAATTAATCAAGAACAGCAAGGTAAAAATGCTCTATCCAACTTTATTCCGCCTAGTACGACAGATTCAACTCAAGAAGACAGAAAAATCACCTCTCCTCTCCCGAACATAGAGGTTAGCATGGGTGATACTAAAAAAGCTGCTAAATCAGACTCATTACATGCTACTGAAAGACTCAAGGATGACAACAATATTAATAGAAAAACGACTCTACATGCTAATAATGAAAAAGATTCGCTTAAAACTGAAGCCAACAAACTGATATTGTTAGATAGAATAGAAAAACCACTGCTCCCTCAAAATGATAAATTCTTAGAGAGTTTGAAAATGATACCCTCGTTGTGGGAAATTGGAGTATTGAGTGGAATGTCTTTCGATGTGCGAACCTTCAATTCCTCTACTTCAACCCCATATTATGATGAAAGGAAAATTAATGAACAGGTAAATTGGGGATGGAGTACATCTATTGAAATTGCTCGAAAAGTTGGATGTTACCAGCTGATAAGTGGCATTTCTTACCAAAATATAAGTGAAACAATAAATTATGATGTTGTTGCTTTCGAATCAAGTGAAGTGATAGAAACGTACATTGACAATAGTTATTGGGAATATGATAGTGTTATGCAACTAGGAGTTTGGTACTATTTTGACTCTGTTTATGTTCAAGATTTTGACACAAACTATCAGACTGTAACTACAAGTGTGAACGATTCAAGCGGGCTTCCAGCCAATGGTAGAAACTCATTTCAATATGTGCAGGTCCCTTTGCGGTTTGGATTTCCAATTTATCATTTTCCCAAACTACACTTTGACGGTTATATCGGCGGATCTATTGGGGTTTTGGCTAAAAAACGTGGGAATTATCTTGTAAATTCTGGGGGTGTTTCAGCTGCAGAGGCAAAGAAAGTAACTTTCAACTCTTATTTCTCCATTCGAATGAAGTATGAAATAGTTGAAAATATTGACTTTGGCGTGGAGTCATACGTGCGCATTAATCATGGTAATCATAGTCTAATTGAAGGGGTGAAAAGAAGATACACATCGTTTGGAATGAACGTTGGATTATTCTATTCACTTTAAATCAAATAATTGGATTAATCACTTAAGTCGTCAATAGCCATCCTGTAACTGAAACATGGGGTATTCGCCATTCTGTTGATCAATTTATCATAGAATTTTCCGAGGTTTAATTTAGCATTCATTACAAATAATAAACGTATATTTAGTAACTAATATGACACTTCCGTTTTTACTAAATCGGTTAGTGTTCTCTATCCACTTGTGCATCATTAACAAAAAGGAAGACCGATATTTAGAAACACATAAAACTTGGAATAATATTGCTCAACTTTATAACGACGTATACAAGAGCTTTTGTGATTTATTATTAAGGTCAGATGCTTCGGTGCTTGAAATTGGTTGTGGACCAGGTAACATTACTCGTCATATTTTGG
>JABSPC010000406.1 GCA_013215515.1 Crocinitomicaceae bacterium | reverse complement strand
CGAATCAATACGCTAAACCAAGACAGCCTGATCCTGTTAGACGATATTCCTTTTGACGCTCGTATTGGACTTTTCGGACATGAGCTGTCCCATTTTTCCGATTATCGACAGAGGTCTTTTGGAGGAGTTTTAAAACGCATGTTTTCATATTCAACTTTAAAGGGCAAAGAAAGATTCGAGAAAGAAATCGACTCTATGACTGTTTCTGTTGGACTTGGGAGTCAACTCCACGCGTGGTCGTATTATGTTTTATACTATTCAAATGGAAGCGAGAAATACAAGGCTTACAAAAAGTTGGTATACCTTGAACCTGAGGAAATTATCAAATTGATGAAAGGTAAAGAAGAAATAGACAACTAATTCTATTAAAAGGCTGTAACCATTTCAACTCGAATCGTTACTTTTCATGTAGCATCTCTAAATCTTAAAACCAGTCCTATGAAATTGATCCTTTCTCTTACTGCCCTTGTATTATTAAATTTCACTGTGCAAGCACAGATAGAATTTTCACTTAAAATCAAGAACACCAAGAACCAGCCGATGGTTAATATTGACGTTACCGCTAAAAACGGAAGTATTGTTTTGACTCAAAAAACAAACTCTTCAGGCGATGTAAAGTTCACACTTAGCGAACCGGGAACATATACTTTTAGCTATTTGGATAAAAAGAACGCTGCGACATATACAGTTAAAGCTGGCTTTAAAGGAACAGCATCTCGGTCTTCAACCTACGACCCTAAAGGAATCTTTAAAGTTACTCCAAAACAAAACCGAGAAGGGATCGCTTTCAAAACACTTCGCGGTGCTCATAACCAAGGAGAACCTGGAGTTGCGAAAATAGTAATGGAAATAAAAGAAATAGGAAGCCACGGAACACCAGGAGTTTCAATTCAAGTTGTAGATTTCATTGACAAAGTTAAATATGATGGCATTAGTAATGGCGCTGGAAAAGCAACGTTTTACTTGAAAATCAATAGAGAATATGAAATTGACGTGGAAGAAATTGAAGCCGTTCAAAATGTAAAAGTTCCAAACTTTGCAAATGGTGAAATGCGTAAGACAATCAATTATAAGAAAACGATTGTTCGAGAAACAGTTAACCATGATACAATTCATCAAAAAAACATAACGCAAACAACCGGAACAACAAGACATATGCTTTTTGAGTTGAACCTTAAAGACTATGATGGAAATCCTTCTTCAGGAGAGCTTGTTTTTCTGGTAGCACGGGACGGTTCCAGAACATACGAAAGTATGACGAACGATAACGGTTACGCCAAATTTATGCTAAAAAAAGGGACGGATTACGTAATGAATCTCAAATATGAAGAAGGTGTTCATTTGGTTAAAGCGAGCGAAACTAGAGGATTTGGACAATCAATGTCGACTCGACGCTATAGAGGTTCTGATGTTATTGAACAGATGATGGAAGAACGAAGACTCGAAGCCGAAGCCAACGAAAGGGGATTTGCCCTCACTTTTAGAGAAACGCCAATTCGCAAAGCCGATCAACCGACAGGTTATTTAAAAACGACTCCAAAAGGATATAATTTGGACTTTGGAAATTCCGATGAAATGGGAACTCCAACGATCGCTGACAATAAGCTATTTACGCAAGAAGGATTCTATTCAGCAAATTTCTACGCGTTGAACGCCGCCGATGGTAAATACTTATGGGGAGTTGAATTGGGCGAGTCTGGAATTTCACCAGCCGTATTCCACAATGGCGTATTATTAATCAATACGTATTCATGTACCCTTTATGCAATTGATACTGAAAAAGGTGACCTATTGTGGAGTAAGTGGTTGGCAGGAACGATCTACTCTACTCCATCCGCTGACAACAACAGCGTTTATGTTGTGTACAATAATGGCGGAACCAATCCAAAAAACCACGAAGAAAGTTACATTCTAGCCTCGTTTGATTTAAGAACAGGAGATCTGAATTGGATGAACT
>JABSPC010000405.1 GCA_013215515.1 Crocinitomicaceae bacterium | reverse complement strand
CAAGGACCGTATCGACTTGTAGGTGCGGAGAATGAACCTTTTATTATTGTGCTCTCTGGAACAGAAAAAGTATTCATCGACGGGAAATTATTGGAGCGGGGGCAGGAGTTTGATTACGTCATAAATTACAATACTTCGGAGGTAACATTCACGTCTCGAAATCAAATTACTAAAGATTCAAGGATTGTAATTGAGTTCCAATATTCGGATCAAAATTATGCGAGATCCTTGTTTCAAACTTCCACGGTATTTGAAAACAAAAAAATGAAATTTTGGTTCAATGGCTATTCGGAACAAGACGCTAAGAATCAATCTTTGCAGCAGGAATTAAGCATCAGTCAGAAACAATTATTGACAGAAATTGGCGATACTTTAGAGCTTGCTCGAACGACTAGTATTGATTCCATTGGATTCTTTGAAAACCAGAATCTATACAAAATGTTAACGGTGAATGGTTACGATTCGGTTCTTATCTATTCCGTTGATCCTGATTCGGCTTACGTAAGAGCCACGTTTGTATATGTCGGTGATCAAAACGGCAATTATCTGTTTAGCAACTACAATGCGCTTGGTAAAGTTTATGTTTGGGTAGAACCGATCTCAGGGGTTTCACAAGGGGATTATGAACCTTCTCGATTAATTATTACGCCTAAAAAACGTCAAATGGTTTCTACTGGAGTTAAACTATTTCTTAAACCAAAACTGATTTTTGAAACTGAAATCTCTTACACAAAGAGCGATTTAAATACCTTCTCGAGACACAATTCTGACGATGATCAAAGTACTTCTGGTTATGCCAAATTAATAGGAGATGTGGCCTTATCGAAAGACACTGTTCCAAAATGGGTCATGCGAACGAAATTATTTGTAGAAGCAAGAGAACGAAGTTTTATTCCAGTTGAGCAATACCGAGCAGTTGAATTTGATCGTGATTGGAACACACGAAAAAAAGGGTATTTGGGAAATCAATTGTCGTCGACAGCAGGACTTAATTTCATGAACAAACATGGGAATTTCAACCTTGAAGGGCAGCAATATTTAATTGGAACAGATTACAACGGATTCCGAGGAAAGGTGAATGGAAAGTGGAGTAAAAAAGGGCTTAGAGCAAAATGGGATGGGAGTTATTTGTCGAGTGAAACGGACAAAAAGAATGCATTCTTACGTCATCGAGCGGAGATCTCTCAGTCCTTGGGATGGATAAAAATCGGATTCAAAGACGACCATGAGCAGAATCAATTTCGCTCAAATATTTTGGAGCCAACCAGTTATGAGTTCTTCGATTTTCAGTTTTACATAGCCAACGGAGATTCAATCAAGAACAGATACAAGTTGTTCTACCGAGAGCGCTACGATAAAAAATCGGACAGTTCCAATTTAGTGGCTGCAGCAAAAGCTCGATCTGTTGGTGGTGAAATCGGTTTTACGCAATGGAAAAATCATAAATTAAAAGTGATAACGAGTTACCGTGAATTAACCGTTCAAAACTCGACATTGATTACAACAGCTCCTGAAAACACGCTTTTGGGTAGGGTGGAATACCAAATGAAAATCTGGAAAGGCGGTTTGACATGGAATACGTTCTATGAGGCGGGATCAGGATTAGAATTGAAACGGGAATTTCTGTACATCCAAGTCAACGATGGGCAAGGCGTTTATACATGGATTGATTACAACGGCGATGGGATTAAAGATTTAAATGAATTTGAGATTGCTCAATTTATAGATCAGGCCAATTACATTCGTGTATTTACTCCGAGTAATGAATATGTGAAAATCTATTCAAACGAGTTCAACCAATCGATTTATTTTCGTCCGCAGCGGATTTGGGGAAAGAAGAAAAAGGGACTTTTAAAATTCATTTCACGGTTCTCAGATCAGGCTCGTGTTCGGGTCAAGAGGAAAACGAATTACTTTAATACGAACGAAGCGTTTAATCCATTTGCACAAACAGTCAGTGATACGAGTTTGGTTTCAACGAATTCCAACATGAGAAACACCTTGTTTTTCAACAGGACGTCTAGCATTTTCGGAGCGGATTATGCGTATCAAAATATAAACAGTAAAACGCTTTTAGCGAGTGGATTTGATTCCCGTTCAAATGAATATCAGGAAGTGTCATTGCGTCTGAACATCAAACGGAAATTCACCGTGAAAGTCTCGGGTAAGATTGGAGACAAAAAATCTGAAGCAGATTACACTTCAGGTAGAGATTACGCTGTGCACTACATCTACTTAGAACCAAGTTTAATTTATCAACCGAATACCGTAATGCGAATTTCATTGGATGCGAGGGGTTCTGAAAAACGAAATGTAGATGCTTTGGGTGGTGAGTTGGCAACGGTTATGGAGCTCGGAACAAGCTTTAAGTACAACCAAAGAGAGAAGGGAAGTCTTCAGGGAAATTTCAAAGTGTTGCACATCAACTACACGGGAATCCAGAATTCAGCACTTGGTTTTGAAATGTTAGAAGGCTTGAAACCCGGAACGAATTACACTTGGAATGTTGGATACCAGCGCTCAATTTCTAAGAACTTACAATTGTCAATTCAATATAACGGAAGAAAGTCACAAGATAATCGCATGATTCATTCAGGTGGAATGGAGGTGAGGGCTTTCTTTTAGTGGCAATTGAGAATTGGCCAGTGCAATGACAACTTTGTGGTTATTATGTCTTTAATTTAGCCCCCTTACCCCCTGTGAAGAGCTCGTAAAAGGCTATTTAGCAACTTAATAAGTTAAAATCGTAGTCTGTACTAATTGAAAATGAAAAGACTCTCAATCTTTGCGCTCATTATTTTGGGAAATACCATAGTTTTTGCCCAAAGTCTGACTTGGATTAATATTACCTCCTCCAACTTTCAATTGAGTTCCTTGATCTGTACCGCGTGAAGTACCGTAATCATTAATGTTTAAATCTCCTGCTGGCATTCCCAGTTGGGTTTCTAGCGTTTTCCACTCGTTATCTGTTGGTAGATGCCAGCCGACTAGAGTTGCAGCGGAAACGCTATTCCATTCGTATAGCCTTCCATAAGTAGCGTCATTGGAAGCAGTATTGTTATAACTGTAAGATCCACCAGAATTGTATACGAGGTTCTCAGTCATCCAAACTTGATTTCCTATTAAGGAGGTTTCATAGACATGACTATCTCTGCTATCTGTAAACGAACCTATTGTAGAGGCATTAAAGCTACGCGTTTCGCTCGATGTTACGTGAGTTCCAGACTTAGCATCGACTTTAAAATAATACGTGGTTCCCAAGTCCAGTTGCCCAGAAGTATATGTCGAGCCTGTTTGACCACTGCTGACCAAATTTAAACTGGCTTGAACAGTACCGAGATAGACGTCATATGTAATAGAATCGCCTTATACTCAATCTTTTACGTGCATCTAGGTAATGAACGAAATGGCGCGAAAATTGTATGTTGAACTACAAAATAGGTGCTATGAAAGTGGAAATAAAAGAACCCTGTTCGGAAGATTGGGACAAAATGAAAATTGGTCTCATATCACGCCATTGTGATTCGTGCGAAAAGAACGTAATGGACTTTACAAAAATGAGCAGAGGTGAGATCATTATGCACATGCTCTCAAACCCAAATGAACAAGTTTGTGGCAGAATGCGTCAAGGTCAATTCGATTTTAAACACGAAGATATTCCGGTTCTTGTTGAAGCTTTAAGGATACAACGCCCTTCCAATTCATTTTTAATTATTGCGCTCGTTTGCTTGAGCTTGTCATCATGTTCAGAAGCTCCAGAAGGAAAAATTAAGACGCCGCCAGTGATAAAGGATAAAATCGAACATGTTGATATTGATCAGGATTCACTTAAGGACATCACTCCATTGGGAGAAATGACGGTAGCGGACCTGCAACTTATCGAACCTGTTAGGATAATTGATCCAAGTCCACCGCCGCCAGTTGGCATGATAACGATGGGAGTTCCTGTTATTGGTCCAGGACCGGAAATTTTACCACCTCCCCCAGAACCTGGAGTAGTTCCTGTTTCTGAAGCCCCCTTAGAATTTGCTGAGGTAATGCCCGAATATGTGGGCGGGGTAGAAGCAATGTTCACTTTTATTAACGACAATATTAAGTATCCAAAATACGAACGTTCAAATGGTATTCAGGGAAATGTCTATGTTCGATTTACGGTAGAGAAGGATGGAAATCTTTCCAATATTAAAATTCTTAAATCGGTAACTGGTTCTAAAAACTTTGATGCTGAAGTAGTTAGGATTATTAATAAAATGCAGAAATGGACTTCCGGAGAAAATCGAGGAAAGAAGGTTCGAACGTATATGACCCTACCAATTCGATTTGTATTGAAGGATTAAAATAATAGCGGCACAGAATAATTCTAAACTATCTAATTAACCGATTAAGTTCTAACTGAATTGTCTATCTTGTAGACTGCATGAATGATATTGAGATAGACGAACTAAGCAAAAAAGCTTGGGACCTAAGACTACTGGATTTACAAGGCTCCTATAAGTCCGCATTGGATTTGCTTGAATTGGCTGAATCACTAAACTTCAAAAAAGGAATTGCGGATGGATGCAAAACTCTCGGGTATTGCTACTGGCGTTTTTCT
>JABSPC010000404.1 GCA_013215515.1 Crocinitomicaceae bacterium | reverse complement strand
CGGTGATTACCCGATAAATGTTGGTGGTTCACTAATCGAGCCGACTGTAGGTTTCATTCTTAGTGCAGACGAACGGAATTCATATCGATTCAACATAGGTTATGTAATTCAGGGATATGGATTCAGGCCGACAATGCTTGGTCTTGGTTCTAACGAAGATTATGACATTGAAAAATTTGATAATCTAACGCAGTATTTATATGTCGGATTCGGATATACGTTTTATTTCGGCGTTAAAGGAAGTATTGAATAAATGTTTGTAAAAAAGAATACTCTAAAGGAGATTAAACTCTATTTTAAGTCAAAACTTTCCACTTTATATTCTGACAACGAAATCAAATCAATAGTTAAGGAATTGACGATTCAAAGATTTGAAATCAATACAATAGAATATATTTCATTTTCGGTCACGAGACTCTCAGAATCAGATTTGCTTTTTTATCGTGATGCCGTGAAGAGATTGGAGAATGAAGAACCATTTCAATATATCCTAGGCGACATTTGGTTCTATGATTTAAATTTGAAAATCGACTCACGTGCACTTATTCCACGTCCAGAAACAGAAGAGCTTGTTGACTGGGTTGCGACAGATTTCAAAGAATTTTTTCAACCAATTGTAATGGACTTATGTTCTGGGTCAGGATGTATAGCCTTCGCCTTAAAGTCGGTTCTATCAACTTCTCAAGTAATAGCCGCAGAATATATGGATGAAGCGCTAGAGTTAATCGAGGAAAACGGAAGGCGAACTGATTTGGATGTTAAAATTGAGTCGATGGACGTTCTCAATTATGAGGATTTCAAACGTTTTCAGATAGAAAGTTTCGATTGCTGGGTTTCGAATCCGCCCTATATTCTAAATTCAGAAAAAGCTTTAATGGCCCCGAATGTTTTGGAACATGAGCCAGAGATCTCGTTGTTCGTCGATGATGAGGATCCTTTGATTTTTTACAGAGTAATTGCAGAAAATGCAATGATTTACCTCAGGGATGGAGGAGTGCTTTACTATGAAATTAACGAGCGTCTGGCTGATGAAATGACTCAACTTTTAGAAGAGATCGGATTTGTTAACATTGAAGTGAGGAAAGATTTGCAAGGTAAGGATAGAATGATGAAGGCACTTAAAGTATCTTCACGCCATGAATCCAAATGAGGCAAAGATTGAGATTGAAATACTGAGTAAAGAGCTCTCCTACCACAATCATTTGTATTATGTTGAATCAAATCCAAGTATCTCGGATTATGATTTTGATGTGCTTTTGAAACAACTTCAAGAGCTCGAAGATAAATTCCCTCAATTTGCCGATGAAAATTCACCAACCAAGAGGGTAGGTGGTGATATCACAAAAAAATTCGATTCTGTAGTTCATAAATTTCCAATGCTTTCTCTTTCGAATACTTATTCAGAAGATGAAATTAGAGATTGGGTTACGAGAATTACCAAGCTAGAAGATGGCGACTTAGAGTTTGTTTGCGAATTGAAATACGATGGAGTTGCGATTGGGATTCAATACATCAATGGTTCATTGAAGCAGGCCGTTACGAGAGGCGATGGGATGCAAGGAGAGAATGTAACGAGCAATGTTAAAACGATTAAAACGATTCCGCTTCGACTTACCGGTGATTATCCGGGAAATTTTGAAATTCGAGGAGAGATTTTTTTTCCACTCAAGAATTTCAATCGCTTAAACGAAAAGCGAAGATACGAAGGTGAGCCTGAATTTGCGAATCCTAGAAATACTGCTTCTGGAACATTGAAAATGTTAAACTCGAAGGTTGTTGCTACGCGTGGTTTGGATTGTTTTCTATATGGTATTTACGGTACAGATGTCGAAGCGGGACATTATGAAATGGTGAATAGGGTAGCGGATTGGGGCTTCAAAACTCCTAAGCCAAAGGATAGATTGATTGAGAAGACAAAGACGGTAGAGGGCGTGATGGATTTTATCACGCATTGGGATAAGAACCGTGGAGATTTGCCATTTGAAATTGATGGAATCGTAATAAAAGTGAATAATTACCTTCAACAGGAAGAGTTAGGTTTTACAGCCAAGTCTCCTCGTTGGGCCATCGCATATAAGTTTAAGACTGAGCGTGTTGATACGACATTGGAGTCAGTTGTTTATCAAGTAGGTCGAACAGGAGCTGTCACCCCAGTGGCGAATCTCAAGCCTGTTCAATTGGGAGGAACAACGGTGAAACGTGCTTCCCTTTATAATGCTGATCAAATCGAAAGACTGAATCTTCATCTCGATGACCAAGTGTATGTTGAAAAAGGCGGGGAAATCATTCCTAAAATTGTTGGAGTTAATATAGACGCTAGATCAACTTCTGCAGAACAAATTATTTTCATCGACAATTGTCCTGAATGCGATACGACGCTTGAACGCAAGGAAGGTGAAGTACATCATTACTGTTTGAATGAATCAAATTGTCCTCCTCAAATAAAGGGCAGGATTGAACATTTCATAAGCCGAAAAGCCTTAAATATAGATGGTCTTGGGGCTGAAACGGTTGATGCTCTGTTCGATGCTAAACTGATTTCAAACTACGCCGATCTTTATGATTTGACCTTTGATCAAGTCGTCGAATTAGAACGAATGGCCGATAAGTCTGCAAACAACTTGATTTTCGGTATTCGTGATTCCAAAGATATTCCTTTTGAGCGGGTTCTGTTCGGTCTGGGAATTCGATTTGTTGGAGAGACCGTTGCTAAAAAGTTAACCAAAGGTTTGAAAAATATGAATGCATTAGCTTCAGCGACGTTCGAAGAGCTAATTGCAATCGATGAAATAGGTGATAGGATTGCTGAATCGATTTTAATGTTCTTCGATGATGAAGAGAATAAACTTTTGGTTCAGCGCTTAAAAGATGCCGGACTCAATTTCGAAATAGTTGAAAAAGAAGGTGCTAGCAATAAATTTGAAGGGCATTCTTTCGTAGTCTCGGGAGTATTCACTTCTTTTTCTAGAACTGAGTTGAAAGAGGTTATCGAAATGAACGGTGGTAAGAATGTAAGTTCTATTTCTGCCAAGACTGATTTTGTGGTAGCCGGAGATAAAATGGGACCCGCTAAATTGAAAAAAGCGACAGACTTAGGAATAACAATTTTGTCGGAAGACGACTTTATTAAAAAACTAAATGAATAATCCTGAGAGCATGTGGAAGTCAACAAGGAATATGCTTCTTGTTGTCAATTATACTTCAGTTGAAGAACTGCAGGAATTCCGCGAGGCATTGAAGGG
>JABSPC010000403.1 GCA_013215515.1 Crocinitomicaceae bacterium | reverse complement strand
TTCTTCTTCCTCTTCTCTTTAGAGGGAATGCAACGGGGGCTGGGAGAAGAACCCTGAACCTTGCAATGAAAATTCAAATTGTTCTGATTTCATTGGTCTTTTTGTCACTTCTCGCATTTGGATGGGGAAGTGGAATTTTCGTTAGCAATCAATACTATCAATATACAAATGACGAAATTCGAGAAAAACTGAATTCTGTTGAAACTGAGGTTGGTGCCAAATTAGGAGACTATGACGAATTATCTATTGTTGAAAATGGAAACTTTGCCCAATTCTATCTACAGAAATTCTCTCGTGTATTTTTTACGGATATTAACTTATACGATGTCGATGGTTACCTGCTGGCAACTTCTCGTGCGAAAGTATTTAATCAAGGTTTGATTAGTGAACAAATGGAACCTGAAGCGTATCAGAATATGAAATATGGACAGAAGAGTGAATATGTTCATCATGAAAATATTGGGAGGCTGAATTACTCATCGGCGTATCAGCCATTTTACAACAATGAAGGTAAGATGCTCGCATATATCAACCTTCAACACTTTGGTCAGCAAAGCGAGTTTGAGAATCAGATTCAGAAATTCTTAGTAGCGATTATTAATGTGTTTATCCTGCTTTTAGCTGTGTCGATTATTCTTGCAATTTTTATTTCAAACTGGCTTACCGCGCCATTGAGGTTACTTCAAGAAAGTTTTGCTGCCGTCCGGTTTGGAACGCATAATGAACCTATTTTCTATAATAAGGAAGACGAAATTGGAGCCTTAGTCAAAGAGTACAATCAGAAGTTGGAAGAGCTAGAATTCGCAGCGCAACAATTGGCAAGAAGTGAAAGAGAATCTGCATGGCGTGAAATGGCGAAACAAGTTGCACACGAAATTAAAAACCCATTGACTCCTATGAAATTGAGTGTTCAGCAATTGCAACGAACATTCAATCCTGATGATCCAAAAAGTGGCGAGAAGCTTCAAAAAGTGGCAAGTTCAATTGTAGAACAAATTGACGCATTGACCAAGATCGCAAATGAATTTTCATCCTTTGCTAAAATGCCTATTCCAAGTGAAGAGCGCCTTGAGTTAATTTCTTTGGTGAGGAGAGTTAAGGAGGTATTTATCGTTGATGGGGAATCGGAAATCACCGTGAATTGTGATGAGTCGGAAATCTTCATTAAAGCGGATAAAGATCAGATTATACGTGTTTTTAATAACCTAATTAAGAACGCCAAACAAGCAATTCCTCAGGGTCAAGAAGGGAATATTGTTATTGATTTGAAAATGGAATTGAGTACTGTTTTAGTTTCGGTAACAGACAATGGTGTGGGTATTGAAAAATCGAAACACGGCAAAATATTCGTTCCATATTTTACAACGAAAAGCAATGGAACGGGATTGGGCTTGGCGATGGTGAAGCAAATTGTGGAGAATCATCATGGCTCAATTGACTTTGAATCAGTCGAAGGAGAAGGAACGACCTTCTTTATTAAGTTGCCATTAACGCTTTAATCGGGCAGCCTCACTCGTTCTAATTTTAACCATATCAATTTTATTGTTATTGTTATTGTTATTGTTAGTGTTTTGTGTGTTGCTGTGTTTGTTTTTGAAATGGTAAGGTCGCAATGGGTAAGTACAGGGTTTTAATTTAAACCACTAAGACACAAAGGACACAAGTGATTTTATTTGGTTGAGACAAAAACAGACCTTACGCCCTGCGGTGTATTGTGTTATGTGCTAGATTTGAGTTTAATCGCGGAGACGTAAAGGCGCAAATTTGAAATGGTAGGATTATATGGTTTAAAAACCACTATGAAATTAAACAATGGATTGTGTCTAGCTCTCGGCTAAGCCGAGGGCGAATTGCGCCTCTGCGGTTAAAATTACCCAATCCTAAACTAATCTTCACAAAAAAAGCTCCAGTCCTAAGACAAAAAGCTTTCCTGAACCTTAAACTTAAAACTTGTTTAGGCAATTATGTAGTATGCAATAAACAATAGGTTAACTATCGTTGCAATAATTCCAGAAGTCATGATATATTTCATAGGTGACACCGCAAGTAATAAGCTTAGTGTTGTCATTGTTGGAATAACGATTAGAATTAAAGCTAAAGTAGATTGAACTGCCCCCATTCCAACCGCGATACCTCCCGTGCAGCCTACAATAATTGGCACCATCGAAATTAAACCAAAACGGTTAAATTCCGTGTTAGCAGAAAAAAATTGTTCGCCTGATGCTGCTCCGTGATTTTGATTCTGTTCCATCTGTAATTTGTTTTTGTATACTACAAACCTCCATCTTTCCCAGGTGAATAAATATGATACGATTTAGCTTAAAACGTGATTTAAGTCATGTTTTTGAGATTTAGAATCCCCTTTTTAGCATTCACAGAGTGCACTTTTGCTTGTGCTAAGAATTTAATCGATTTAGTCTGAATTCACTATATTTATACGAACTAATGCTAGAATTATGAATACTCAACTCTTCAGAGCACCCCTATTTGGGGCACTCATGCTTTGTACTATGTCCGTATTTGGACAAAACACTCAGAAAATTAATTTAGTTGCCGATGAGGTGACAGCAAGTGACTTATCAGGCCTTGGTGATTTTCAAATTAAAGCAACCGATGCGAAAATATACCAACTGGACATTCAACCATTGTACGAGCAACTAGAGGGAATTACACATAGAGAAATAGCCGAAAGAGGTTTCACCGCAGAATTGAATTTTCCACATCCTGACGGAACAATGCATACCTATTCAGCGAAGGCAAATAATACGATGCATCCAGATCTAGCATCGCGTTATCCTTTAATTCAATCTTTTGATGCGAATGGGGAGGATGGTGAATTTGTTAAGTGGGATATAACACAACAAGGTTTTCATGCGATGATCATTAGACCTGGAAAAGGAACCATTTATATTGATCCAATCATTAGAGGCAACACGGATTATTATATTGTGTATTTGAAAGAGAACTTCATCACTGATAAAGTAAAGGATTGCTCATTCAATAGCGATCTAGAGAACTTGATCAATGCGAAAGAAGCTGTTTCAGGAACGCAAAAGACCTTTGGCACTTGTGACTTGAGAACGTATAGAATGGCAATTGCGGCAACAGGAGAATACACAATTTTTCAAGGGGGTTCTGTAGCAGACGCATTAGCGGCTCAAGTAACCACCATGAACAGAGTGAATGGTATTTACGAAACGGATATGGCCATCACAATGACGCTTATCGCGAATAACGATCAAATAATTTACACTTCAACTGGAGGT
>JABSPC010000402.1 GCA_013215515.1 Crocinitomicaceae bacterium | reverse complement strand
TGTACAAAACACCCAGTAATACCCATACGTGCTTCCAGGAACATACGCGACTCCAATCCCAACTTCTTGACTGGATTTATTGAACATATTTGCATAATGCCCAGGGCTATGGTACCACTGTGAATAGGTAGCCTCAGCTGTTTCATTTCCTGCGGCAATATTCTCTGAATTGGCAAATGACGTCGTATGAAACTTCTTAATTCTTTTAAAGGTCCCTCCCACTTCAATGAGCTTGTTTCCTTTACGATCTTGACTGTCATGAGAGAAGTAATCTTGACTGCCCATGTCATAGGCGTGATATCGTGCAGCGTTCGCTAAGCTTTCTTTCCAAACCAATGGTCCCATGCCTTTCTTTTTGCGCTCGGTATTCACCAATACTAACATCTCCTTTTCGCTTACCTTGCTATGAGAAGGAATCATTTCGGTACCTAATGCAAGGCCATAATACTGCCCTTTAACTTGGCTAGAAGATGGAACGGATTCTATAATCTCAACTTCTTCCACTTTATTCAAGGTTGCAACCGGGTCACTTTCCATTTCTACGTCTTCTTTAATAGGACGGTCAACTTTATCCCATTTGAGTCGCTTGCGCTTGGAGATAAGCATCTTACTCAATTGTCTAAGCTTGGCGTCTTTCAATTATGCAATGACGTCTTCGGTAAACACATTTATATTGTCTTCTTTTTCTGCCCAGTTCATTTTGGACTCAAAATCTTTGTCTTTGATTCTTTCAAAACTTCGAGCGTAAGAAAGAACTTTAGCCAACTCATTGTACTTTTTTCGTGGCGTTTCTTGTTCTAAAGCTCTATCATAATGGACGGACATAGCATAGTAATAAGGTGCGGCATTGCCGGGGAAAAATTTAATGTAACGCTCAGCGACGGTGAGCGTTTTCTCATCTTGAGCGTCATACAGTTTGCTTAAACGCTTGTAAGGGAAATTGAAAGAGAATGTCAGGTACGGTACTGTCAGCAACAGAATGAGGGAGATGGTTCTTTGCATGGCTTTTGGTTTTATAATTGTTGTTTTGCTCAAAAACTTGATCTGCAAAAAAAGCTATGCGCTGGAGAATACTTAAAAGATAGAAGTAAACAACATCACTTTCGGTACAATAAAATTTTTGAAACTCTGGTTATTACTATGAACGCACAATAAAATGCAATTATTGTACCAGTACCCTACTTCTTTTTAGATTTCTCTAATTCATAGGCATACAGCAACTTAGAAAGCCTTGCGACAAATGGTCTTGCCACCTCTGTGTATTCATATTCGCCATCATTGACGATGTCGTTCGCGTTGGTATACAAACTAACGGACATGAAAAACTCAACTCCATCTTCTTCATTCTTAACATGTGCGACCTCAGATGTAAAGCCATAAGACAGCCCCAATTTACTTGTGGTCTTTGTTTTGTGAGAAGTTCCCTCCTCACCCACGATTGCATATTTTAAATCATTATCATCTTTCCAGTACCTGCGAGCCGGATAAGAAGACTTGACCTCCCTTGGGTACTTTTGCATTGACTCAATTAAGAATTGACGGTCTTCTTCTCTTAGGTAATAGGCAAAGTCAATATGATACGGATACATTAAACCAATTAACATATTATTTGCCTCCAACAAGGGCAATTCTAAATTATAATTTAGGTCATAAGGGCCATCAACGATATCGCCATTTTCATCTTCATGTTTAGATCCAAATAGTCGATTCTCGGAATAGCTATAATTCGTTAACATCTCAATTGTGTCCAATTCTTGTTTAGGATAAGTGTAAAAGTGATACCCATCCGAGTCATAAATAACCACCTCGTTTGTTTTCAATTGATCCTTTCTTTCACAACCTGTAAATGCTTTGTAGATATTAGTCCCTGAATAATTTCTCGCTTCAAGCAAATAATAGATTGTTTTTGGACCTAAAAAATGATAGAATGATGAATAAAAGTTATTATCACTCAGAGCCATCATTTCCAAAATCATTTCACGAAAACTGATAGATTGAGATTTAGATAATTCAATGAATTTAGAATTTTTACAAGTAACTGAAGAACCATACACTGGCACAAAGTCCAATTCAATGCCAGACATTGCCATTCGGGCTAACCCCAATATAGCCATTGGTAGCTTTACTAAGCTAGCCGGGTAATAATATTGATGCGTTCCAAAATGACTTGTATTGAACTCTGGAATGGAATCTGAATGATCCACTTGTGTGTATACCAATTGAAATCGATACTTTGGGTCTGTTACAATTTCCTTTGACAGATTAAATTCCTCTGCGTGTTCAAGAATGTAATTTCGCAAAGAGACAGAGTCGCTTATTCCCTGCCCTGCGGACAGAAAACAACTGAAAATAAAAAGTACCAAAAAGAGGCTATTTCTCTGCACGCTTTGAAATGTAATAAATTATAACCGCTGGAATCATTGTGCCTACTGACCAAGCTATTTTCCATGGATCACTCCAAACAAAAGAAACAATCATGCCAAGGGAAAAGATAATAAAAATGATTGGCGTAACAGGATATCCCCAAGACTTAACGGTATCCTCATCATGCTGCTTTCGCGCTCGCAATATAAACACGCCAAACACGGTAAGCATTGCGAAAAATGATAACGTAATCCCAACGTATTGGATAATATCTTTAAATGAGCTAAAGAACACCATAGTTACGGATAATACCATTATTGTCATAATTGCAAGTACTGGCGCTCCACTTTCAGATTGCTTGCCAAGGACTTTAAACAACTTATGATCTTTACCCATCTCTTGAACAACGCGAGGCGCGGCAATAAACATTGCACTCAATCCAGATAATAAAGCAATTGAGAATACAGCGCTAAAAATTAACCCCATTTCAGGACCGAGAACTTTCTTTGCAACTATATAACCAAGATCAGGTTTACCTTGAAGCTCATGAAATTCAGCAACATACATAAAAACAAAGTTCATTAACATGTAAATAACCGTTACGATTACTGTTCCCACCACTAAGGAAAATGGCAAGTTCTTTTTCGGGTTTTCAAGAGAGCCTACAATATAAGCACTGGCATTCCAACCGCTATAAGCAAAGAACACCCAAACCAATGCACTCGCAAATGATCCACTAAAAATGGTGTTCCAAGAAGATTCACTCGGAGCAAAATCCACTACCGCTGGATGATAATTACCAATAAATAAAAATGGGAAAATGAGAAAAACAGCAATCAAAGCTAGCTTCAAATACGTCAAGTAATTCTGAAAACTTCCTCCAAATTTAATTCCGCGAACATGAACAATTACTACAAGTAAAATCATGGCAGTACCAATTACTTTAATAATATAAACCCCGCCTACCAAGTCTTTAGCTGACATACCTAAAAGAGGAACAAAATACTCACCTGCCGCCAAAGCCAACAAGGCAATTGCCGCCGAAAAGCCTACAATAATTGAAATCCATCCACTTACAAATCCCATTAATGGATTGTATAAATCTGACAGAAAGGCGTATTCTCCTCCCGACTTTTTTATTGTAGTAGCTATTTCTCCATATACTGTTGCACCGCACAAAGAAATAATTCCACCCAACAACCAAATAACCATAATTGCAAAAGGATCTGGAATCCCACCCATCGTTATGGGCAATACTTGATACCCGAGAGACACAAATATTCCTGTTCCAATCATGTTGGCTATAACCATGTTAACAGCCACTGATCGCGTGTATTTTTTGTTTTGCATATTCATTATTTGGAGCACCTAAAGTACAAGAAAAACTGACAGCACAATTTTTAATTTCTTGGCTAGAAACGGAAATCGGGCTAAAATTCAACGCTTAATAAAAGGCCGCTATCATTTAATATAGAGTCGCCAACGAAAACTATAAAGATCTCTTTCTTTAAAAAGATTTCGACACATTTGTGCTACACTTTTACCAATCACTATGAATAAGTTAATCTTATTACTTTTCGCTGGAATTATAATCACATCTTGTGGTTCTGATACTACTAAACCAACTGACAAACCAGAGTCGGATAAGCCTCAAGTTTCAGGTGATAAATTGGTTGAGGTTGAGAAAATATATCCTCAAGACGAAAAATTCAATGAATTTTCACAATACATCGCTGGTTATGAAGGTTCTGACAATAGTTCTTTCAAAGGACTTGAGTCTACGGCAAGTTGGAAATCGTATCAAACGAACTTGAACGCTGTATGGAAGAAGACGAACAACAAGCTTCCAATAATTAAGAATTGGACAAAACAAGAGCTTGACGATGCAAATACAGATGGAGGAACCCTCTTCTATCCTTTCTCTGGGGCTGATTTCTTACACGCTGATTTATTCTTCCCAGACCATGACAATATCGCTATGATCGCTTTGGAACCAGTTGGAAACTACCCAGATTTGGTAAAAAAACAGAAAGATAATAAACATGGAAAGTACTTGGGGAACCTAAAGAAATCAATGAATGCTATTTTGGGTTTGAGTTTCTTTAGAACGATTGCAATGGCTGATGATTTCCAAACTGAAATGGATGGAACACTTCATGTTTTAATGCACTTCATGGCAAGAACGAATCACGAAGTTTTGTTTCAAGAAAAAATAGCGATTCAACCCAATGGTGAGTTATCAACTGACGTGACCAATATTACTGATTCAACATACATCGGAAATCGATATTACTTCAAACGAAAAGGCGAGAACAAAGTAAGAACACTTACTTATTTTGCGGTGAACATTCAAAATATGGCGTATCATAGCCGTGGAGGTTTGGTAGCTAAAGGATTGGATACTAGATCTGATTTAGTTGCTTATTTCAATGGGTTAAACATTAAATCGACTTATTTGAAATCTGCTTCTTACTTGATGCACAGACCAACATTCAGCATTATTCGAAACTTGATTCTTAACGAGTCTGAATATGTTCTTCAAGATGACTCTGGAATTCCAGTTCAATATTTTGACACAAACAAGTGGGATTTGACTTTCTATGGAAACTTCACAAAACCAATTTCATTATTCTATGAGAGACAACAGCCAGATTTAACGGATATCTACTCGAATAAAACAGGGAATATGAAGCCTTTACCTTTTGGCATTGGATATCAGTATGTGAATGGTACTTCTAATTTAATGAAGGCGAAAAAGAAATAATTGAACATCAATTCTTTTCGAAAAAGTCTAATACATTGGCAACTTCAGAACTCCAATACGTGTAGTCATGCTGGGCAGTAGTATCCGTATGGTATTCAACTTTAACATCTGGCTTCGTGAATTCAATAAACTCCTTCATTAGCGTAAAGTGCTTATAAGGAACTACATCATCCATCATTCCATGTCCCATATATAGAGGAACGTGCAAATTTTTAGCCAGCATTATTTGTCTTGGATTTTCAAATCCTTGCCAGCGTTTTTCGAAAGCTTTCATTTTTCCAAAATAGCCAATATATAAATTGTCGTTCGGGAACATAAACTGGTCATAATCTCCAGATAATGTTGCACACCCAGAGAATATCCCAGGTAAATCCAAAGCCAAAAGAAGTGCTCCTCTTCCTCCAGTTGAGAGTCCCATTACATAATTGTTTCCTTCTTCTTCGAACAGGCCATAATCAGCTTGTAGTTTTCCAATTACGGAATCTCTCAACCATTTTCGAGTTGGGTATTTTTTCCATTCCAAAATTGTCTCTTCGTAGTGTTCTTCTGAATAAATACTCTTTCCCATTTCCGGAAACACCAAAATATATCCTTTACTTAGCGCCTCTTCGCAAAGCTTCGTTTTCTCGCACCAATCGGTAATTGTAAAATTCCAACCTTGCAATACCAGAATGACTCCATTTACAATTCCATCAGGTGTTTTAATTTCCACGTCGTATTCTGTATCCGCAAATGCGACTTTAAATAAAGTATCAGTCACCATTGGTTTAGCTTCAAACTGAGAAACATCACCTTGAGTCCCATCCTCTTGATCAGAAGATTTATTTTCATCCTCAGAACAGGCTGTCAAAAGGATTAGAAGTATTGCCGGGATTGTACAAATGAATTTCATGGTGAGCAAGTTACTTGTTTTTTCCTAGAACGCTATTTTAATAAATCATTACTCTTTTAAAATAAAATTGTGGTTTGATATCCGTACGACATCATATTAGAGAACCATAGCCTATAGTGCAATAGGAATATAGATAAACAAAAAAGGTACTGTTGTTAATTCCAAGCAATTCTGAAAATAAATTATCTTTAGCTCTTAGAGAAGTAT
>JABSPC010000401.1 GCA_013215515.1 Crocinitomicaceae bacterium | reverse complement strand
TGTTGAGGTCCTATGGGCCCACTAACCTTCTTGATGCCGATTCCCTCTTCCAAATGCTTGCAAAACTGTCGCCTCCATCTGCAGAGCTTACAGGGATTGAAAATGAGGACAGTGAGCTTATTTGGCATATCAATAACCAAAATGGTCAAACCTATACCGTTCCATTTGGTACTAAACCCGTTTCACAAGGGGGGAATGGAACAAAAATTCCTGTTGCTCTTGCTGTTACAACGGCAGGCACGCAAAACACCAGTGGCAGCATTACTTTTTCTACTTGGGAAACCACAAATGATGATAACACTCCCCTACCAAGTCGTGTTACCAATGCCTCTGATGGATTAATGGCAGTAGACAGGTTTTGGGAGGTTTACCCAACAGATTATACAACAAGCCCCGAAATAAATATGTCTTTTACTTATGATGATAACGCCAATGAAATTGGAGGTAGTAACACGCTTACAGAAGTTAATTTAGTTGCTCAAAATTACAACACTACTACAGATTTATGGCTGAATACTTCGGGTACTGTAAATGCAACAACCAATGTAGTAAGTGGTGTAGCATTAAATGCTTCCCAATTTGGTTCTGTTACAGGTTTATGGACTTTAGTAGATGTAAACAGTCCATTACCTGTTACATTAACTCATTTTGAAGGAAGCTGTAACGGAACTGAAACGGAACTAAATTGGACTACTGCTTCGGAAATTAACAACGATTACTTTATTCTGGAAAAAAGTATGGATGGATTTTACTTTTCTAATGTAGCAACTATTACCGGTGCAGGAAATAGTAATGGAATAATTACTTACTCGCATATTGATTCAGAACTAAATAACCAAACGACTTACTACCGGTTAAAACAAGTCGATTTTAATGGTGATTTATAATATCAACATAGTTAGCTTTAAATGACCAGACTCTGGATCTTACAATACCATCGGTGATACTATCAAATATTGAAAATATTTCTTCAAAAATTAACACTGATTTTTTATCCCGAACGTCTTGATCCTTAAAAAACCCATCAAAATAATCCTTTTTTCTACCTAGAAATTGAGCTATTCGATTATAATCCTTACATTCTTTGGCCAACGTGATAGCAAAGTCTATCTGTTTAACCGCTTCATTTAATTTACCCGTTTTGGCATATAATTTTGCTAAATTGTTGTTGTCATCCATTTGGGCTTCTTTGTACAATCCACTACTGATTCTTTTGGTGATCGAATCAATTGCTTGTATTTTTTCTTTGTTCTCGTTTTGAGCGAAAGATGAAGAACCAAGCACCAAGAGAATAATAAGTAATCTATTTTTTAGGGTAATCATCATCAGTATATCTAATTAAAACTCAAAGAAACGAAGTTTTTAGCAAACAAACTAAACCCTTTTATGTCATACGACATAAAAACACGTCATTCGGAACATTTACTAGGCAAAAACAATTTATAAACAATATTTTCGAGCAGCATTAAATAATATCTAGAGGTAATTAATAAAACAGTTAAAAATTAAAAACATTGAAAACCAGCAACTTAGATGTTGAGGGCAGGAAAAACTACCCGCTCTTTTTTAGGATTAAAAACTATTTAACGCGTTTTTTGAATTAATAATATTAAATCATATGAAAAAATCAATTACAAAACAGAACGGCTTATTAAAAGTAATCCTCATGGGAGTAACCCTCCTCTCAATGGCTTTAATCTCTAACGCTCAAAACGTAGGTATTAATTCGGATGGTACTTTGCCAGATGCATCTGCAATATTGGATGTTAAATCTACCGACAGAGGGATGCTCGTGCCAAGAATGACTACTGCACAGCGTGCTGCAATAGTTGCGCCAGCTGATGGTTTATTGGTATTTGATAATACTACTAATACTTTTTGGTATTGCATAAGTTCTGCATGGGAAGAATTATCAGTAACATCTAGTGGTC
>JABSPC010000400.1 GCA_013215515.1 Crocinitomicaceae bacterium | reverse complement strand
GATGAAGCGGATGAAATGTTAAACATGGGGTTCAAGGAAGATATTGATCATATTCTTGATCATACTCCTTTGGAAAGAAATGTTTGGTTGTTCTCAGCAACAATGCCAAAAGAAGTTGCGGCAATTGCAAAGAACTACATGGAAAACCCTTTAGAGGTTGCCATTGGGCATAAAAATGCGACAAACGAAAATATAGAGCATATCTATTATACTGTTTCAGAACGTGATAGATACAATGCTGTAAAACGTATTATAGATTTTAATCCAAATATTTATGGATTGATATTCTGTAGAACACGTCGTGAAACGGCAGCTGTTGCAGAAAAATTAGTAAAAGAAGGATATAGCGCTGAACCTTTGCATGGTGAATTGTCTCAAGCACAAAGAGATAATGCGATGCGTCGTTTCAGATCGAAATCAATTCAAATCTTAGTTGCAACGGATGTAGCGGCAAGAGGTATTGATGTAGATGATATAACACATGTTATAAACTACAACCTTCCGGATGAAATCGAAAACTACACACACCGTAGTGGACGTACAGCAAGAGCTGGAAAACAAGGTCAATCTTTAGTATTGGTTACGCCAAGAGAAAGCTACAAGATTAAAACATTAGAAAAGAAGATCAGAACTACTTTTAAGAAAGGAACTGTTCCTGGAGCGAAAGAGATCTGTGAAATCCAATTGATGAAATTGGTTGATAAAGTAATTACGACGGAAGTTAAAGAAGAGAACATCGCTGAATTCCTTCCTGCCGTTATGAAAGAATTTGAAGGACTTACTACCGAAGAAGTTGTAAAGAAATTCGTTTCTGCTGAGTTCAATCGTTTTATTGAATATTACAATAAAGCGGGTGATTTAAATGCCAATGACGGTGGTCGCGGTAGAGACAGAGACGGTGGTGATAGAGATCGTGGTAGAGGAAGAGATAGAGATCGTGGTGAACGCGGTGGTCGAAGAAATGATGAGAACAAAACTAGATTCTTTGTGAACCTTGGAAATCGTGATGGATTGAACCCTGGCGGTTTGCTAAGAGTTATTTGTGATAGCACTGGATTGAAATCTGACAAAGTTGGTCGAATTGATATTCTTGCTTCATTCTCATTCTTTGAAGCTGACAACGAACACGTAGATAGCATTCTTGCTAAAGTGAACGGATCAGATTACGAAGGACACGATGTTTCAATTGAAGTTACCAAAAAGAAATCCGGTGACGGAGGTGGTAGCCGAAGCGGTGGTGGCTCAAGTCATCGCGGTGGTGGCGGAAGAAGTGGAGGTGGAAACCGAAGCTTTGGAAATCGCAGCGGAGGCGGAAGTCGTGATGGAGGAAACAGAAGAAGCAGCGGTGGATTCAGTGGCGGTGGAAACCGTAGAAGCAGTGGCGGTGGAGGAAGCAGAGAATTCGGTAATCGAGATGGTGGAAGTAGAGAACGAAGTGGAAGTCGTGAAGGCGGTGGAAATAGAGAGTTCGGAAATCGTGAAAGAAGTAGCGAAAGAAGCTCAAGCCGTGATGCTGGTGGAGATAGTAGAAGACGTAGAGACTAGATATATAATTAGAAATGAGGAATTATAAATTAAGCCGATCGAGCAAAGTCGAGATAAGTTTAATTCAATATTCATAATTACAAAAGATGGAAATTAGAAACATAGCAATTATTGCACACGTTGACCACGGTAAGACAACATTGGTTGACAAAATGATTGAAGCAGGATCAGTAGTAGATGAGAGAAATCGTCCGAAAGGCGAGCTCATTATGGATAGCAATGATCTTGAGCGTGAGAGAGGAATTACAATTACGTCTAAGAACGTTTCTGTAACGTATAAAGGAACGAAAATCAATATTATTGACACACCTGGTCACGCCGATTTTGGTGGGGAGGTTGAACGTGTATTGAACATGGCCGATGGAGTTTGTTTATTGGTTGATGCCTTTGAGGGGCCAATGCCTCAAACACGTTTTGTTCTTGGTAAAGCACTATCAATGGGGATTAAGCCAATGGTAGTTGTAAATAAAGTGGATAAAGACAACTGTACTCCAGAAGAAGTGCATGAAAAAGTTTTTGATTTGATGTTCGAATTGGACGCAACTGAAGAACAATTGGATTTCCCAACTATTTATGGTTCTGCAAAGAACGGATGGATGTCTGAAGATTGGAAAAAGCCAACAGATACTATTACTCCTCTTTTGGATATGATTCTTGATTATTACCCACCTATCACTATTGAAGAGGGAAATACTCAAATGTTGATTACATCGCTTGATTTTTCTTCGTTTGTTGGACGTATCGCTATTGGTCGTTTGACGCGTGGGGTAATTAAACCGAATATGCCTATCATTTTATCGAAATCAGATGGGAGCCAACAAAGACACAAAATTAAAGATGTTTTCATTTTTGAAGGGACGAATCGTGTAAAGACTGATTCTGTTCAAGGAGGAGATATTTGTGCAATTACTGGAATTGAGGGGTTTGAAATTGGTGACTCTATTTGTGATGCGGAAAACCCAGATCCATTAGATAGTATCGCAATTGATGAACCTACAATGAGCATGATGTTCTCAATTAATGATTCGCCTTTCTTTGGGAAGGAGGGGAAATTGGTAACGTCTAGACATATTTCTGAACGCTTAGACAAAGAGCTAGAGAAGAACTTAGCAATGAAAATTGGTAAGACGGATAAAGCAGATAAATGGATGGTTTTTGGTCGTGGAGTAATGCACTTGTCTGTTTTAATTGAAACGATGCGTCGTGAAGGTTATGAGCTACAAGTTGGGCAACCACAAGTAATTGTTAAGGAGATTGACGGTAAGAAATGTGAGCCGGTTGAAGAGTTAACTATTGATTTACCTGAAGTAAATAGTGGAACAGCAGTTGAAGCAGTAACGAAACGTAAAGGGGAAATGATAAATATGGTTCCAAAAGGAGACCGTATGACGATCACGTTCCAAGTACCTTCTCGTGGAATTATTGGATTGAGAAACTATTTGCTTACTGCTACTGCTGGAGAAGCAATTATGACACACAGATTCTTAGAATACCAACCTTACAAAGGCGATATCGCTGGTCGTTTGAATGGGTCTTTGATCTCAATGGAACTTGGAACTTCGATTCCGTTCTCATTAAATAACTTACAAGAAAGAGGGACGTTCTTTATCGCTCCGGGAGAAAGTATTTATGAAGGGCAAGTAATTGGTGAAAACAGTCGTGCAAGTGACTTGGTTGTTAACGTTACTAAAACGAAACAATTAACGAACATGCGTAAGTCTGGTACCGATGCAAAAGTAAGAATTGTACCACCAAGAGAGTTTAGTTTAGAGGAGTGTCTTGAGTATATCCAAGCTGATGAATACGTCGAAGTAACACCCGTGAACTTGAGAATTAGAAAAATATTATTGAAAGAAACAGATCGTAAAAGAGCCGGGAAAGCTATAGGAGCATAGTTTCCAATAAGCTATTAAAAAAAAGCCTTACCGTAATTGGTAAGGCTTTTTTGTGGAATTATTTTAAATAGTTCCATTATTCTAATGTCAACCGACCAAGTGTTTTATTCAAATTATTTGAAGAGGTTATACCCGGTTTGGTTCCCTCTAAATCAGTGTACAACAATACTTCTTTATCACTTATTTTGTCACAGTTTTTTTGTATTAGAGATTTTCCCTCTTTTCCTTCAAAATTGAAAAGGATATTTTTTTTGAGATTCCACCATCGGTAATACAAATTAGAGCCGCAACTGTATATTTTTTCTTTTTATCTCTACCCGAAAATAAAGGTCTAATATCTCGTTCTTCTACATTTGGACCAGTATCATTATAAATTAGGAAAATGTTTTTTCCGTCAGTAGTAGAAAAGAATGATGCGTATTGCTCATCATGATTAAGAGAATATTGTTTTTTATCAATTTTCAGTTTCCAGGTTACTTCTCCAGAATTGTTGTGGTTAACCGCGATAATATCGTCATGGAAATAATGGTAGTCCATTACAGTACGCCAGACTCCTTGGGCATCCTGAGAGGTTCGAGATATTCCTCTGATTGAGAATTGTTCGGTGAGCAAAGTCATTTCTCCGTTTTCTTTGACAATTAAATCACACATTTTATAAAAATAGGAACCGGTAGTCCTCTCGTATGACCAATTGCCTTCGTGATCGGTAATGAAATCTGACTCAAATTCTTCAGTACTTAGATGCTTTATTCTGAAATCTGACGTAATTTTTTTAAGAAAGGTGCCAGAAGCAATTCAGCAAACATATTGAGGTTCAATTCAAATATTACTGATAATGAGCTAAATAGCTAGTTTATTGAGTCATCGGTAACTCAATCCTTTAAATGTCAATCCAATTTAGAATTGGCTTTAAAACAAAAAAGGGAATCTCAGATGATCCAAGATTCCCTTTCAATAAAAGTGTATTCATTTATTCTAATGTCAGCCAGCCGAGCATTTTTCTCTTTTTACTCAGTGCCGCTACAATTCCAGATTTAGGACCGTCCATTTCAGCGAAAAGTAAAACTTCTTTATCACCCATTCTGCGGCATCTTTTAGGAACAATAGTTCTTCCTAGTTCACCTTCAAAATTGAAAAGAATGGATTTCTTAGAATCTCCATCTTCTGATATCGCAATTAATGCAGCAATTGTATTTTTCTTTTGTTTACGTTTATCTTTCATTGATGTAGCTTCTTCAGCATCATCCATGTTAGCCTCTTTGTCGTTGTACATCAAGTAAATGTTATTGTCTTGTGTCATTGTGTAGAACGATGATAATCTTCCGCCGTCATTAATTGAGTGCTGGCGTTTCTTAACTTTCTGCTTCCATGTTACCTCTCCGGTGTTCGTACAATTTACAGCAATAATATCATTGTAAATGTAATGGTAAGTATACGTGGTACGCGAATTTCCGTTGGCATCTGTATACGTATGGGATGTTACATACATGTAATACTGCTCAGCCAATAAGGTCAGGTCTCCGTTGTCTTTAACTGCTAAATCATGCATGATATAACTGTACAATGAAGGCTCAGATTTTTTCTTGGGATTTTTCTTTTTCTTCTTTTTCTCAGCTTTCTTTTTCTGACGATCTGTCCAATGCTGCGTAATGAAGTCCTGTTCAAATTCCTCAAGAGTAGTGAATTCCACTTCATATTTAGGACTCATTTTCTGAAAGAATGCACCGGAAACTCCTTTAGCATCTTCATTAGAATACATTCCATAAGCAACAGTGCTTTCATCGTCCATTACTTTGACTGCTATCGAAATAATGTCTTTACCGATATTCAAATCAATATCTTCCATATCACCACTCACGGCATCGTGAATATAAATGTGATAATCTCCGGCAATTTCAATTTGTCTTTTAATTAAACCTTTAGATTCACCTTCTTTTAGTTCATAACCAACCATGTAATATCGCCCCGAATTTGTTAAACGCGAACTTGTTACTTGAAATTTCTCAACGGGCAACTCCATGGTAGTTCTTCCAACTTCTTCTAGATCTTTATCGAATAAGATCGTTTCAGTATCTCCATCAGAATTTTGATATGAGACCATCATTGACTCGTAATCTTCTGATAATAAGAATCTAAAGGAGTAAGCGCCACCTTCTTTCATTTTGGCCAAAGCCTTTTTTGTGAAGGCAATTTTTTTCGATGACCAAGCCGTTACAGCTAGCTCAATTGGTTTACCAAGCGCTGATTCATTTTCAAGTTCATGTAATAAAAAATGCTTTTTCTTCGCTTTCTTATCCACGTAACTTGTAATGAATATCACTTTCTCGGCAAAAACAAAACTGCTAATTTGCGTCAAATCAAAACCTTTGTAGTCAAAATCCATTTCGACTTCTTTCTCAAGAGACAAAGATTTTAATCCAAATGTTTGCAAAAAGGTCTTTTTCTTAAGTCGTTTTGTTGAATAGAATGAATCGTCAGCAACTCCAATTGGATAAGGCCCGAGCTCTTTCTTTTTTAGAATTAATGGTTCTCCCCATTTTACATCTCCGTCAAAATCATCTTGAGCGATAAGTGAGAAAGAGCAAAGAATGAATGCTCCGAGTAGCAGTTTTAATTTAGACATGATTTTTTTTTCTCTAAAATACAATTGAATTTAGAAACCTAGTCGTTTTTTTGAATTTGATTCGTGGCATTTTGTTCTTAGTCCATCGCAGCGGGGAAATACCTCCAATTCTATAGATGTTAATTTCCTGTTCATAACAATTGTTAAGCGATTGTTTAGGAATTTCTTTTTCCTTATCTTAGAGTTACATAAATTTGCAGTCTATGTTTGATGATGAAGAGGAACCAAATGAATTTTTTGAAGGAAATCTAAAGGAAGACTTGGAAAGGTTTGAAACCTTTCTTAAAGGGGATTCTATTGGTTTTTTTGATACGGACCGTTGGGAAGCGATGATAGATCATTACTTAATAGCCGCACAATATTCAAAAGCGCTTTTATGTGTTGAAGAAGCCCTTACCCAATATTCTTACAGTCCGTTGTTTAAGCTAAGAAAAGCCCAAGCACTTTCGGCTACAGGAAATTTAAAAGAAGCACTGAATTTACTGACAGAAATTGAACGAAGTGATTTTCCATCTATGGAAGTTCTGTTAACGAAAGCATCTGTGTTCAGTCAGATAAAAGATAGTAAGAGTGCAATTAAATATTTTAAAGATGCATTAGCTGAAGCTGAACCTGAGGATCGAGATGAAATTTACCTAGACCTCGCCATGGAATATCAAAATATTGATGACTACCAGTTGGCTATTAATGTATTGGACGAAGCTGTAAAAGCAAATCCGAGTAATGAAGGCGCAATTTATGAACTGGCTTATTGCTATGATCAAATTGGAGATACTGAAAAATCAATTCAATGCTATTCAGATTTCATTGACGACAATCCCTATTCGTTTACAGCTTGGTATAACTTGGGTAATGCCCATTCGAAGCTTGATAATCATGAGAAAGCACTCTGGGCTTACGATTATTGTACTCTAATAAACGATGAGTTTGGACCTGCCTATTTTAACCTTGGACATACAAGTTTGTCATTGAATCGCTATACAAAGGCAATTGAGCATTTCGAAAAATGTATGGAGTTAGATGGAGATGATCCATTGGCTTTGTGCTATATCGGTGAATGCCATGAGCAGTTGAACCAGTTAGTATTGGCAAAACATTATTATAAACGTTCATTAGAACTTGCTCCAATGCTACCAGATGCTTGGTTAGGCTTGGGTATCGTTGAAGACATGGATGGAAAAACACAAGAAGGGTTGACTTTAATTTTAAAAGCTTGTGAGTTAGATCCTGACAATCCAAGTATTTATCATGTGCTGGCTGGTGCTTACGAAAAGTTAGAAGATC
>JABSPC010000040.1 GCA_013215515.1 Crocinitomicaceae bacterium | reverse complement strand
TGTTTGTACAGCGCCGTTCCGTTTGGCGCAGGTCCGCATATTTTTTTACACGACTGAAAAGAAAAGCTTAAAACAAATGCTGCCAATAAAGTGACCGTTTTCATAATGTAGTATTAACGAATAATCGATTTAAATTTAATAAAATCGAATGATAAATGTATTAAGATATACGGGAACTCTTAATAGAAGGTTACTACCTGTTCTAATCGAAAAAGATATTCATAAGTACACAGTTTTGAACTTAGACGTATAACTTTCTGATTTACTACAAATTAACCATTACTTCTCCCTGGGTTGTTTTTTACGAAAGAGTTCCAATCCGATGATTTTGACTTATTATGTTCTCCAACGCCTTTAGAATAATGATGACAAAGTGCTACGGCCAATCCATCTGTTGCATCTAGATGCTTTGGCATTTCTTCAAATTTTAGAATGTTCTGAAGCATCTTCGCCACTTGGTCTTTGGATGCAGAACCAGAGCCCGTAATGGCTTGTTTAATTCTACGTGGGGAATATTCTTCAAACGGAACATTGTGAAGCAATGCGGCTCCAATAGCAACGCCTTGAGCCCGTCCGAGCTTCAACATGGACTGAACATTCTTTCCAAAGAAAGGTGCTTCAATCGCCATTTCATCCGGTTTGAACTCTTTAATCAGCCCATTCAAACGATCGAAAATGCGTTTTAGTTTATCTGGATGCGTGGCTAGTTTTTTCAATTCAATAATGCCAAAATTTATCAATGTAACTTTCTTCCCTTTCACATGGATTAATCCGTATCCCATTATCGTTGTACCTGGGTCAATTCCTAGAATTATTTTATCTTCAACCATTAAATAAACTTCTTTGCTTAAAACTAAAAAAAATCAAAAGAACATTTTTCTTTTTGTTAAGCTGATTTTGTTTGCAGGCGTTCTTTTCGTCTTGTATTCTCAAATAAGTCAGTTTGATAAGAATGAATGGGCAGAGTTTCGCTTGGTGAATCCTATTTCATTTGTCGTTGCCGTTCTTTTGGTCTATCCCAATATTTGGTTGGCCTATTCAAAATGGAAGTTGACACTTTCAACCATAGGTACTGATTCTGACAAGAAAACGAGAATACAATCCTTTTTTGCAGGAATCGTAACAGGAATTTTAACCCCAAATATGATTGGGAATTTTATTGGTCGGTTTTACTATTTTGAACGAAAGCACAGATCTCAAATTATCACCTTCACATTGTTGTGTAATTTTGCTGCTTTCGTTGCTAGCGTGACTTTTGGGACATTGGCGGTTTTGTTTATGGGCAAAATAATGGTGGTTAAAGAAAGCCACCAACTTGTAACTTGGCTTTTCGCCAGCGTTCTAATCGCATATCTGTTCTATTTCTTTATTGACAACTTGCTTGCTCGGTTTAGAAAGAGAGAGTTCGCGTACAATTTTAAAAAGATCTTAAAAGGGAATAGATGGTACAGAGTTAAAGTGCTAGGGTTGAGTTACTCTCGTTTTATAATTTTCACCGCTCAATTTTCTTTGATGCTTCATGCTTTTGGAGCAGAATGGAATATTTATCTAATTGCTGCTATTTGGCAAGTCTATTTAATCACGATGCTCGTTCCTTCTTTATTTCTAGGAAAGATTGGCGTAAAGGAAGCAATTGCCATTGCGATCTTAGGACAACTGGAGATCAATGATTTCTCAATCCTATTTGCATCTCTTATCATTTGGTTTGTTAATACGATCTCGCCTGCCCTCGTTGGATTTATCATTTGTAGAAATAAGGACAAGGTATGATGATCGTAACCCTTATATTTTTTGTTGTCTATGTGATTGTCATTGGAATNATTATTAGTGTAGGCTTCGTGAGACAGCGATCAAAAGAAAATAAATACAATTCTCAAGAAGTAAAAATTGATGCGTCTGAGATAACCGTTCTGATTCCATTTAGAAATGAGGAAAACCGTCTTTATGGTTTATTGAATAGCATTAATGGTCTTGATATTCACCCTAAAGAATACATTTTTATTAATGATCATTCAGATGAATTGGATCAATCCAGTTACATCATCCAAACCCGTCTTGAGATTGAAAACTATTCTGTTTTGGATCTTCCAGATGGCGTTACCGGAAAGAAGAGAGCCTTGCGTTTTGCGGCAAAGAATATAAAGACCAAATACACTTTGACGATTGACGCTGATGTTCAATTTGGCGCTGCTTTTATTTCTTCACTCTCAAATCTGGGAGAAGCAGATATGTATGTTCTTCCAGCCGTAATGGTTTCAAAAAAGTGGTATGAGCATTTTTACGAAATAGACTTATTATTAATAACTGCTGCGAATGCAGGCGTGTCTGGTTTATCTAGACCAATAATGGCTAGTGGAGCCAATCTTTTGTATAAAACGGAAACATTCAGAAAGGTCGATAATATAGAATCCCATATTAAAATGGCGAGTGGAGATGATACGTACCTTCTCCGTGATTTTAGAGAAAACAATACGGATGTACGATTGCATACCAGTCAAAACTGCTCTGTGACTACCGAAACGCCACAATCGTTTAAAGAGTTCATTGATCAACGACTCCGTTGGATAGGTAAAACGAGGGATATAAAAGACAATTTAAGTACAACACTCGCAATAGTTCAGGCACTTCTTACACTTGGTTTTTTCGGATTGCTGGTACTATCAATAATTGAAAGCGATTGGAAAATTACGGGACTTTTATTTGGCTTGAAATCAATTACAGATTTATTCCTTTTCTTTCCCTATTTCAATCGAGTAAAACGACTTCGATCTTGGATATACATTCCGGTTTACGAAGTAATGTTCCCCATTTATACGTTGTTGCTAGTAGTTCTACTTTTCACGTATAAGCCGAAATGGAAAGGAAGAAAAATATATTCCGATTGATTTACTTTAGATACACGTGCTTGTAGTAAGGGTAATCAGCGCTTCCTTTTTTCAATGGTAAATGGAAGTCGGACATCGTTAACGTATCTGAGTTTACACATCCCACAATGGTATCGTTTTCATTATTGTTTAAATTGATCTTGTATTCATAGCCTCCCGTTAAATCACAGGTCCCAGATTTGAAAATGGGCAAAAGAATTCTGAATTGCTCCATTCCAACGTTATCTCTTAAGGCCGCTATTTTTCCTTGTTTCTTAAGCTCCACGGCGTAGGTTCCAATGAAATCGCTTGCAGGAATAATTGATTCAACCTCAATGAGGTTGATCTCATCATAAGTGTATTCTATTGAATGATCCCAAGTCCAAGTTCCGACGAGAATGGCAGATTGGTTTTCAAGCTTGTCTTTAATGCAACTTGACAAAACTAGGGCAATGGCAATTAAGAATAAATATTTCATTGTAGTTGATTATGAATAGACAAGTTACTGAAAATTGTTCTATCAATCTTTTTCAAGCTTAAATTCAAGTAACAAACGCAATTTTTAGATTCAGGAGTTTAAATAGTTTCAAAACAGGAAGGAGATAATAAAATCTCCCTCTCTGTTTCTAGCAAAGAAGCTATC
>JABSPC010000004.1 GCA_013215515.1 Crocinitomicaceae bacterium | reverse complement strand
CCAATTTGCACCCTTGAACCAAACGAGATTAATCATTCCTGATTCATCTTGAAACTGAGCCGTGAGCCGTTTGCTTCTTCCTGATCCAACATTCATCATTCCTACAATCTTACCTTTCAATTGCACAGGACCGTTCAATCCCATTAAGTCTGAGACCTTATGAAACTGTGACCTATCAATATATCGAAATGGAAAATAGGTAAGTAGATCCCTAAATGTGAAAATACCCAACTCCTTCTTTAAAAGCTCAGCCTTCTTGGGGCCTACACCTTTAAGAAATTCAATCGGAGTTATGAGCAAATTGTTCATGAAGTAAAGCTAATAATTCTTTTGCTGGACAGAGTTTATGGAAATAAAAAAATCCCTCAATTCAATGTTGAAAAGAGGGATTTAGGTATTCAGACTGGAATTAGTGTTCTGCTACTTCTTCCTTTTTTTCTTTCTTATTATCACCCGCGTGACGTTTGTTAAAGTTATCAATTCCTCCTTTCAAGAACTTCTTATAAGAAGAAATATTCGGCGTATACCCAATTGCCTTAGTTAAATCTTTTCCGTCGTGGTCTTGAATTATATATAAAGGCTGAGAAATCTGTCCATAAGTTTTGATCTGATAGGCTGACCACTTATTCCCAATTGTCTTAATTTTCCCCTTTGTAATATCAGAATAAATCCACTCTGATTCAGGTAATAATTCTTTATCATCACAATACAGAGATACAATTACCAGCTGATCTTTTAGTAATGGTTTAATTTCTTCATTCCCCCAAACGGTATTTTCAGTTTTACGACAATTTGCACATGAATGCCCTGTAAAATCAATTAGAATAGGTTTATTCGCTTTTCGTGCATATTCTCTTCCGATATCTAAATCGTGGAATACTAAAATTGATCCATCTGCTACTTTATGCATCTCAGACCTATACTCTAGGAATAGCTCATCTGTTGGTTCGGGTAATGGACCATGAACAAATTCAAAGCCATCTTCAGAGTGAGTTCGAGGAGGTGCTATTCCATCAATTGCGGATAAAGGGGCGCCCCACATTCCTGGGATTAAATAGATGGTAAATACTAATGCTGAGAAACCGAACATAAATCGAGTTACAGATAACCTTTCAACAGGCGAATCATGGGAGAACTGTATTTTCCCGAATAGATATAACGCCATCACACCGAATACTGCTACCCAGATCGCAACGAATACTTCTCTCGTAAGAATATCCCAGTGGTATGCTAAGTCGACCATACTGAAGAATTTCATTGCCAAAGCAATTTCTAAAAGTCCAAGTACAACCTTAACTGAATTCAACCAACCACCTGACTGAGGAAGACCATTCAACCATCCTGGGAAAATTGCAAACAACATAAACGGAAGAGACAATGCTATTGAGAACCCTAGCATTATTGCAGCAGGTCCCATCATGTTTCCAGAACTAATCGCTTGCACCAACGATGAACCAATAATTGGACCTGTACAAGAGAAAGACACCAGAGCCAATGTGAACGCCATGAAGAATATTCCAATAATCCCTCCTTTATCTGCTTTACTATCTGAAGCATTCACCCATTTTGCAGGCATTCTAATTTCAAATGCTCCTAAAAATGAGAATGCGAAAATCATGAAAATTGCGAAGAACGCAATATTCATATAAACGTTTGTAGCAAGATCATAAACGGTTAGAGAACTTCCTGATGCCACCGTAATTATTAACCCTAGCGCCACATATATCAACACAATAAAAAAACCATACAATAATGCGTTTGAGATTCCTTTTGCCCTTGTTTTTGACTGTTTTGTGAAAAATGAAACCGTCATTGGAATCATAGGGAATACGCATGGAGTAAGTAATGCCACAAATCCCCAAAGGAACCCTTCAAAGAATATACTCCAAAGACTCCTTTTCTCTAGACCGCTGCTGCTGTTATCAACAGTAAAGTCATCTGAACCTTCATTAATAATTACTTCATCCTCATTACTTGTCCACTCGGGAACATCTAAATCATGTTTTTTAGATAGGTCAGCAACCTTTTTCATTATGTCCTCATTGGACTTCGAGTCTTCAAAACCTGTCTCAATCAGACCAATTGCGTCTGTAAGATCCTTTTTTGTCTCAACTAAATTCAACAGCTCCTTTACAGATCCTTTGTCATTGTCCTCTGCAGCGATAGTTCCTCCAACAAGGAAGAACATTGAAAATATTAACGATACGATTAATTTATTACTCATAGTTACCACCTAGTTTTAAGTACTCTCTGTAAAATTTAATACTGTTCCCATTAGGAACTTGAACCCAAGATTCATTGTATTTCACGTAAGAGTTTCCATCCTTATCTGTCGCGTCATCACCTACAATTGTAAGCTTACTCTCAACTTCGTCATCTGAAGCAGGTTTAAACCCTTTAACTTTTACAGTCGCTTCTTGCGCAGGAGGAAATAAACATCCATTCTCATCACAAACTTGGAACTCATATTCGAAAGCTACATCAAATGCATCCTCAGCCAATACTTCTATTCTTTGTTTAAAAACAGCTATTCCTTCAAAAATCAATGAAGTCCCCAATTCATCAGTGTAAACATGTGCTTTCTTACCGTCTTTCGCTTTACCGATTAACCTATAGTTTTTATTTTTTGTAAACGTAATCCCTGTTGGATACCCTGTTCCGTCTGCTGTATTTGGATCATGAATCATTGAATAAACGTGCCAATGCTCAGCTAATTTTCCAGTTAAAACGATATCTGCATGACTATCATCAATCTTAACGACTTTGTAGGACCATTCTATTTTCTCTCCCCAATTCCCTGCAGGCTGAGCGAAACTTTCATTCGACGAAATTAAATTCGCGAACATCATTAGACTAAAAAGCCAAACGTATTTTCTCATAATTATTCCTTTATAGATACTGTAAATTCTAAATCTACCGGTGGCATACACATGACATCATTGCAAACCATATACGTCACGACACCATTAATTGAAGTTGCGCTAATGTTTTCTACTTTCTGAACGAAGCTAACCTTATCCTTGAAAAAATGCATGTCTCCTTCAAAATTTTCATCGTATTCTTTAATTGGTGTTGGTTCAACTGTTGTTCCGACAATCTTGTAACTTTCATTTGTGATATACTCAAAGTTCGTTGGAATTGGCCCGAATTCATTTTCGAGATTTTGACTGTATAAATGCCACCCTTCCTCGATATTAGCATCAATGCTAATAGAGCTAGTTTCTTTGTCAAAAGAAAAATCCCACGAGACTTTCTCTTGACCAAAAGACAGAATTGACAAAAAAATTGAAATAATTAAAGTGATTCCTTTCATAGAGATTCAAATCTACGAATTAGGAATTGATTAAAAGAGATAGTAAATAAAAGAACCTTGTAATCCCAAAATGTTTATTTTAAGGAAATCACGTAACCTAACTCATATCTACATGTGAAATGATTTGATTTCTACAATTCGTCTGATAGGAATCCATACACCACCTTTAAGGCAAATATATTTCACTCCATGCGCCCATATAGTTGTACTCACACATTTTAGACCATTATCATCTTCAAAATATATCAATACTTTTCCTCGATACCCATTCCCCAATCTAGTAGCTTTTTTAATCTGCTGCATTAGCTGAGGATGTTGTTGAATTGAAGTTTTAGTTCTGAAATTAAGAGTCGAAATATTCTCCTTATCGATCAGAGTTGGTTTTAAAGTCGCTTGCATAACTTTTATTTTGGTTGAACCCAAGGTATGTATACTAAACAGGTTTAGCAAGCAGTTTAGCCGAAATGAAAGAGCAATTGAATATTTGGCTATTTCTATCGAGCAAAAGGCACCCTAGCCATAGCAGTGACAGTTTGATCAGCGAACAATTCCTGTTCAAACATGAACTTCGCAGTGATAGCAATCATTGCAGCATTATCCGTGCAATATTCAAATCGGGGGATGTAAATATTCCAATTGCAACTGCCCCCCGTTTCCGTTAAAGCTTTTCGAAGGCCACTATTGGCGGAAACACCACCAGCAATCGCGACTTCTTGAATTCCTAAGTCTTTAGTTACCCTCTTTAACTGACGAATTAAAATGTCGACAATGGTAAATTGGATAGATGCACATAAATCGTCCAAATTCTCTTCAATGAAACTTGGATTTTCCTTAACCTGTTTTTGCAAAAAGTACAATATCCCCGTTTTTAGCCCGCTAAAACTAAAATCATATCCACCAACCTTAGGTCGTGTGAAAGTGAATTTTAGGGGGGCTCCATTCACGGAGTGCTTATCGATTAATGGTCCTCCAGGGTATTCAAATCCCAACATCTTTGCTGCTTTATCAAAGGCCTCACCGGCGGCATCATCTATCGTAGTCCCGATAATCTCCATTTCTAAATGGTCTTTCACTAGAATAATTTGGGTATGCCCTCCAGAAACGGTCAAACAGATAAATGGAAATTTTGGTTTCTCCTTCTTAATAGGGCCATCAGTCAATACCCCATCAGAAACTTTCGTTTCTTCTTCCTCGTCATCAATGAAATGAGCCAATACATGACCATACATGTGGTTTACATCTATGAGCGGCACATCAAGTGCCATCGAAAGTGACTTTGCAAAGGAAGTTCCAACAATAAGTGACCCTAAAAGACCTGGGCCTTTCGTGAAAGCAATCGCATCAATATCAATTAATTGAATTCCTGCCTTTTCAATCGCTGCATCAACTACCGGTAAAATATTCTGCAAATGTGCTCTTGAAGCCAACTCCGGAACAACTCCACCGTACAATCGATGGACATCTTGCCCAGCAATTAAATTGGATAAAATGGATTCATTTTTGAGGACAGCAGCTGAAGTGTCGTCACAAGACGATTCAATAGCAAGTATAATGGGCTCTTTTTGAGTCACAATGTTTAAATTTGCGTAAGAATGGCAAAATTACTTAAAATATTAGGACGTACCCTCGGTTCATTGATTGAGTGGTCTCTAATGTTGATAATAGTTTTGGCATTCGCAATTCGGACCTCTCCTGTTCAAACGTACTTCGCTAAAAAAGCAACTGATTATCTTTCAAAAGAACTTGGTGCGGAAGTTAAAGTTGATCAGGTCGCTATCGTATTTTTGGATAAAGTAGCACTGGATGGTGTTCTTATCCGAGATCAATCTGGTGACACCCTGATTTACGCAGAACGAATTATTGTAAACCTGGATGACATCAATTTTTGGAAAAAGAAATTCACTATTGCCTCGGCTGATGTAGATAATGCATATGTTCACATTCAGAGAAGTAAAGAAGGTGTATTCAACCATGCTTTTATCAGGGAATACTTCGTCAAGAAAAAGAAGAAAAAGAACAAAATTAAATTCGCTTTAAACGAGGCTACTTTTACCAACATACGATTCAAATATGACGATCACCGTAAAGAATTCAGAGATTCAGGAATGGATTACTTCCACTTAAATGCTTGGGATATAAATGGAAAACTGAGCAATATTAAGATTAAGAAAGATGTAATTTATGCCAACGTCGATAATATTAGATTGAAAGAGAAAAGCGGATTTAAACTGAATGATCTAAATACGAAGGCTATAATATCGCCACGGGGAGTTCTGCTGTCAAATTTGGAAATTAAAACGGATGATTCATATATAAAATCTTCGAAGCTGAACATGCTCTCTAAAAGCTACAATTGCTTCAAATATTTTGTGGACAGCGTCTCCTTCGACGGAAAAATAACGAATGCTGACGTTTCGCTGAAAGATGTCGCCTACTTCGCATATGCTCTTGAAGGAATGGATGATCAAGTGAAATTAAAAACAGAAATCCATAATAAGATAATAGAATTAGAATTGAGAGATCTTGATTTAAGTTTTAAAAAGAAATCAAGGATTAAAGGAACTATTAAACTAGATGACTATAGGGAATTTGAAAAAGGAATTTTCTCTGAGGAATT
>JABSPC010000399.1 GCA_013215515.1 Crocinitomicaceae bacterium | reverse complement strand
GGGTGGTCATTTTTGGAAACAATCCCAAAGGTCATGCAAACAGAGCAAAAACCAACCAAAACCACTATAAACACTAAAGACGCGATTAAGAAAGTTCCAACCTTAGATATTTCATTTAATCCTTTTTTCATCTTAGTGCATTAAAAAGGCTAATGAACATCCTCCAAAAATGGTGATCAACTTTAAGAAATTGAATTTGTGGTTTTCGCTTGTTTCAAAAATGATTGTTGTCGAAATATGTAAGAACATACCTACTACAATGGCCAATATTATGTTGAAATCAAAGCCTTTCATTAGATCCATTGAATTGTAGCCAATCGCTAAACCAACTGGAGTTGTAATTGCAAAAAATCCTAAAATAATCCAAGCCTTAGTCTTACTAACCTTGGCAGTCATTAATAAGGTCATAAGCGCAATTGCTACTGGAAGTCGGTGAAATAGAATTCCAAAGAACAAAGTAAGATCGTCACCATCGTGGTGATGATGGGAAGTCGCTATTTCAACTCCTCCCAATTGACTCCCCAATGGGATGCCTTCTAAAAATGAATGTATTGAGAGCGCCAATATGAGTGTAATTGGAAGTTTTGCACCTTCATGAATGTGAATGTGTCCGTGTTCAATACCACCGGAGAACAATTCCAGTACTAGTTGAATTAAGAAACCGGTAAGAATATATACACCAACGTTTAAATCGACTTGTTCGTAAAGCTCAGGGATGAAGTGAATAAAAGCAATTGACAATAAATAACCACCACTGAAGGCAAGCATCAGCTTAATTAATTGTTCATTTTTTGACCGCTGAAGTGCAGAAACCAAAATACCCCCAACTAGAACCGAGGCAATCAAACCAAATACGATTAATGCAATTTCCATTTATTTTTTCTCTGCAACTAGAATTAATCGATCTGAAGTGTCTTCTTGAAAAGCGTTTAAATCGAAGTCTCCAAAAGTACTAAGAATATTGAAGCCATTCTGTGTTAAAAGTGCTTCAAAATCGTCAAGCATAAGTGCCTGAACTCTTTCAGTGTAACTATGTTCAACTCCTTCATCTTCAAAATTGATGTGCTTAAAGATGTGCTCGCCATCATAATTTCGAGTAATCTTAAATTCAATGGATTCAATAATTTTCGTTTCTGACACTACAAGTGAATCAATAATACGTTTTGAATTCATAAAGTCAATAACCAAAACTCCATTCTCCTTTAGCATTTCGTGCATCGAGACTATAACACTTGTGTTGTCGTCTTTATTTTCGAAATAGCCAAAACTCGTGAATAAGTTAAAGACAGCATCAAACTTATTTTTCTGATAGGATTTACGCATGTCGCAAACGTCAAAATGAAGCGTGTCATTTTCAAATTCTTTGGCCTGCTCGATACTGTTGGATGAAAGATCGACACCCAACACATCAAACCCCAATCGATTTAGTGTAATCGAATGACGGCCTTTGCCACAGGCTAAATCAAGAACCTTTGCATGAGGTACTAAATTCAAATTAGCGACTAAATGTTCAACAAAAAGACGTGCCTCGTCATCATTCCTGTTTTTGTACAGCAAATGATAATATTTGGTGTCAAACCATGACGTAAACCAGTCTTTATTTCCCATTGGGTGTAAAGGTACATTATCTTTTAATTTCTGCGTTTGATTTGTATTGGGTATTCATTATATTTGGTATTCAAAGATTTATGGCTATTTCTGACGTTTACGATTTTTACCGCAAAATGGAGGATGAGAATATTATTCTCTCTTTCAAAGGGACCTTTTCTGAGGAATTGGTGACGTCCATACTTCATATCGTAGAATCTAAAATGGTTTCATTAGAGGTTCCTACATCAAAAAAGAAACGCGTATTTAATGTTTTGGTTGAGTGTTTTCAAAACCTGTACCATCACATTGAGACTTTCGGGGAAGAGGATGAAGTGAAGCAGCAAAAGTCAGCGCTGGTAATGGTTAAGTACGAAGACGGAAAGTTTACGATAACTACTGGGAATTTTGTCGCACAAGATAGAGTACCAGGACTTAAAGAAAAATTGGCGTTGATTAATGAAATGGATAGTGAAGATTTGAGAGATTTATACAGAACTAAATTAGAACAAGACGAGAGAACTGAAAAGGGAACTGCAGGATTGGGTCTGATCGATATCGCTCGTAAATCCAAGAATAAGTTGGAGTACGAGATATTTGATGTGACCGAATCAATAGGCTTCTTTTGTTTAAACGTCATGATTGATTAACTATTAATATTTGAAACTATGGAGAAATTAGTAATAGATGGATCTGCAAAAACGCCTTCAATTGATTTCAATTCTGAAACTGG
>JABSPC010000398.1 GCA_013215515.1 Crocinitomicaceae bacterium | reverse complement strand
GAGAAAATACATGTGTTTTGAGCTTGATCTTCTTTTAAAATATCGGCTTGAACAGTTCCTCGAACTTGTGTCAGTGTTACTTTTTTAATTTCAGCGTAAACGTCGACAGGTAAAACTTGATCTCCAGTTGTTCCCAAAAGCATTAGCCCTAATCCGTTATTTCCTTCAGGAAGATCTCCTTGATACGTTGGGCGAACAGTTCCTTTTGATTTGTAAATCGCTGCAATTTTTGCATCAACTTCTTTTTCTAATCCGTTTTCCTTGATGTATTTTTCACAATTCTGATCAATCGCGGCATTCATAAAGAAACCAAGTAACATTGGCGCAGGACCATTAATCGTCATTGATACAGATGTCTTAGGATTTGACAAATCGAATCCAGAGTACAATTTCTTTGCATCATCTAAACAACAGATTGAAACTCCGGCGTTTCCGATTTTCCCATAAATATCAGGTCGTTCACCTGGATCATTTCCATAAAGTGTAACAGAATCAAATGCTGTAGAAAGACGTTTTGCTGGCATTCCCAAACTTACATAGTGGAAACGTTTGTTCGTTCTTTCCGGGCCTCCTTCCCCTGCAAACATACGCGTTGGATCTTCTCCTTCTCGTTTGAAAGGGAATAATCCCGATGTGTAAGGGAATTCTCCAGGAACATTTTCTTGCAAACACCACTTCAAAATATCCCCCCATCCCGTGTACTTAGGCGTTGCAATTTTAGGGATTTGTGAATGTGATAGGGACTCTGAATGCGTTTGCAGCGTCAATTCCTTGTCACGAACCTTGAATTTAAATTCAGGATTCTTGTATAGCTGTTTCTTCGCTTCCCAATTCTCTAGAATCGCCCAGTTCTTAGGATCAAAGTTTAATTTCTCATTTTCTAATGCTTCTTCAAGTCCTTTGATCAAACGGTCTTTATCATCTAAATCCGACTGGTTCATCGACTCGATTGAAGAGGTCAATCCCCAAAGCTTATTTGCAACTTTAACTTGTTCGTTTACCCATTTATCATAACTACGGTTGCTCTCAGAAATTTCAGATAGGTAACGTGTTCTTTCAGGTGGGATAACATAAATTTTCTCCGACATCTCTTGAGTAATCTCAAATGTCGAATTCAAATCTGCCCCTGTTTTTTCAACCACTTTATCCATGATAACCTTGTACAAAGTATTCATTCCTGGATCATTGAATTGAGAAGCTATCGTTCCATAAACAGGCATCGTGTCAACAGCCTCTTCCCATTTATTATGATTCCTTTGGTATTGTTTTCTTACATCACGAATTGCATCTAGTGCACCACGCTTATCGAATTTATTCAATGCAATTACATCAGCAAAATCCAACATGTCAATTTTCTCTAGCTGAGTAGCGGCACCATATTCCGGAGTCATTACGTACAATGACGTATCAGAGTGGTCCAAAATTTCAGTATCGGATTGTCCAATTCCCGAAGTTTCAAGAATAATCAAATCGTATTCCGCAGCTTTCAAAACATTGATTGCCTCTGCAACGTGTTTCGACAAAGCCAAATTTGATTGACGCGTAGCCAATGAACGCATATAAACGCGATCGCTCTTGATCGAATTCATTCTAATTCTATCTCCTAGAAGTGCCCCACCCGTTTTTCGTTTTGAAGGATCGACAGAAACAACTGCGATCGTTTTCTTAGGAAAGTCAACCAAGAAGCGACGAACCAATTCATCAACCAAAGATGACTTACCAGATCCACCTGTCCCAGTAATTCCCAAAACAGGAACCCCAGAAGCTTTCGCCATAACATTTACTTCTTCAAGGATATCTTTTGAAGCATCAGAAAAATTCTCAGCAGCAGAAATAATTCTAGCAATCGCAGGATCACTTTTCTCCTTCAAATGATTGATTTCGCCATTCATTTTATCTCCAACTGGAAAATCGCAACGTTCAACAAGATCGTTTATCATTCCTTGAAGACCCATTGAACGACCGTCGTCTGGGTGGTATATTCTCTCAATTCCGTATTCTTCTAATTCAGCAATTTCAGTTGGAAGGATTGTACCTCCTCCTCCTCCAAAGATCTTAATGTTCGGAGCTCCTTTTTCGACCAACAAATCACGCATGTATTTGAAGTACTCATTATGCCCTCCTTGATAAGAAGTCAATGCGATTGCTTGTGCGTCTTCTTGAATTGCACAATTAACTACTTCTTCCACAGATCTATCATGTCCAAGATGAATTACCTCACAACCTGTTGATTGAATGATTCTACGCATGATATTAATCGCTGCGTCGTGCCCATCAAACAATGATGCAGCTGTAACGATCCGTACTTTATTTGAAGGGATATAAGGTTCTACTCTTTCCATAAATGCTGTTTGTAATGCTCGTAAAAAGTCCTGCGAAAGTAGTGAATTTTGACCATTTTATCATCTAAATTATGTCATAGAATTTCTTTAACTTGGTCGATATACTTCTAAAATTGTAAAGTAAAATGAGAACATTGAGATTATTTCTGGCCCTTTCTGCTCTGTTCGTGATAGGTTGCAGCGTAGAATCTGAAAGTAATGAAGATAATAAAAACCAAGAAGTCTCAGGTCCTGCACCAACAAAACAGATGTTGGTTGATGCTCTCAGTGATTTTCATGTATTACTTAAATCAAAAAAATATCTCGAAGCGAGTAATCATGTAATTGCGTTTAATTCTTCGAACACGAGTGAAGCCGCGAAACAACTTGCAAGGTTGATTGAAAAAAATGAAATCTCGTCAGAAGGAATTACCATCTTATCTGCAGAAGGAACATTTCAGAAACTGTTAGACTATGATACGGAAGCAGGTCAAATGATTGAAAGAACCGACGCTGATCCGAATAATTGCTATGTCCTTTTAAGCACCACATTTCGAGCGGAACCATTGCTGAATAGGATGGAAAACAATTTATGTTTATCAGGGTTAACAATATCGGTAAGCTGAGGTTTAACTAAACAATTCTTAAATTCAAGATCAAATTGGAATGTACCATCATTTATTTACTGAGGGAGTTGTATACTCCAAAATTTTGAATGAGTTGGATAGCTGTTACATAGATTATTCCCACATTTGGTGCGAATTTTAGAAAAGAGTTGGTATGAATAGTACTCTAGATTTATAATTCATGAATTAATCGATATCTTTGCAGCCGTAAATAAAGAGAGGATATGATATCGGTTAATGGAATTGGGATAGGATTTGGAGGAGACACCTTATTCAGTGATGTAAATTTTGTGATTAACGAAAATGACAAAATAGCACTAATGGGTAAGAATGGTGCTGGAAAAACAACGATGATGAGGATCATTGCTGGAGAGATAAAAGCCAATAAAGGAACTATTCAATGCCCCGAAGACGCCGCTATCGCTTACTTACCTCAACATTTATTAACTGAAGACAATTGTACCGTTTTCGATGAAACATCCAAAGCTTTCGGAACTATTTTCAAGATGAAGGAAGACATGGACCGTTTGAATAAGGAGTTGGAAACAAGAACTGATTACGAATCTCAAGCGTATATGGACATCATCGAACAGGTGTCTGAGATTGGTGAAAAATTCTATTCGATTGAAGAAACAAACTTTGACGCTGAAATTGAAAAATCACTTTTAGGTCTTGGGTTCAAACGTTCAGACTTCACTCGACAAACAAGCGAGTTTAGTGGTGGATGGAGAATGCGAATTGAATTGGCCAAAATATTACTGCAAAAACCCGACTTAGTTCTACTCGATGAGCCTACAAACCACATTGATATTGAATCTGTGTTTTGGTTAGAAGACTTTTTAATGAACAAGGCGAAAGCGGTAATTGTAATTTCCCATGATAAGACCTTTATTGATAATATAACGAATAGAACCATCGAAGTTGCAATGGGGCGCATCTATGATTATAAGGCGAACTACTCGCATTATTTGCAATTGAGAGAGGAACGTAGATTGTCTCAAATAAAGACACATAACGAACAAAAAGCATTTATAGCAGACACCAAGTTATTCATAGATAAATTCAAAGGAACGTTCTCGAAATCCAACCAAGTGAACTCTCGAAAGAGAATGTTGGACAAGCTTAAAATTGTTGAAATTGATGACGTTGACACTTCGACACTGAACCTTCGATTCCCACCATCTAAACGTTCAGGAGATTATCCTGTAATCGCGAAGGACCTGAGTAAATCATACGCCGACACGGTTGTTTTCAAGGACGCGAATATGGCTATAGCCAGAGGAGAAAAAGTATCATTGGTTGGAAGAAACGGTGAAGGGAAGTCAACCATGATTAAGGCAATTATGAGTGAAATCGATTACGAGGGACAATGCGATTTAGGGCACAACGCTAGAGTTGGATATTTTGCCCAGAATCAAGCTTCGTTATTGGACAGAGAATTGACCGTTTTTGAAACAGTCGATAACGTTGCTGAAGGGGATATTAGAACTCAGATGAAAAACATTTTGGGAGGGTTT
>JABSPC010000397.1 GCA_013215515.1 Crocinitomicaceae bacterium | reverse complement strand
TCTCTGTATTGGGATTGGAGTCGTGATATTAAGTCAAGCAGCAGTGAATATGTTGGTTTGTACTGGGTTGTTCCCCGTAACGGGTCAGAATATGCCGCTACTTGCAATGGGAGGGTCAGCAATGATAATGACTTGTCTCGCGCTCGGGATGGTGCAAAGTGTCGCCAGCACGCAGCTCGGATTCTCGGAGGAAGAAAAGAAAGAGATCGATATTGAAGATAAAGAGTTTACAGATGGTCTGGATGAAATTTTAGAAAACGTTTAAGTTATGATCAAAAAAGCAATTGTATCAGGAGGCGGAACTGGGGGGCATATTTTTCCAGCTATTGCCATTGCAGATGAAATCAGACGTAGAAATCCATATGCCGAAATTTTATTTGTTGGTGCAACTGGAAAAATGGAAATGGAAAAAGTTCCACAGGCAGGATATAAAATCGAAGGACTTGAGATTGTAGGATTCAAACGAAAGTTAGCGTTGTCCAATTTAATTCTGCCATTCAAGATTATTAAAAGTGTAATGAAGGCCAAAAAGATCGTTCGAAAATTCGATCCAGAAGTAGTTGTTGGTGTCGGAGGTTATGCGAGTGGTCCAACGTTGAAAGCTGCATCTATGATGAGGTTTCCAACGGCACTTCAAGAGGCAAATGCTTTTGCCGGTAAAGCGAACAAGTTGCTCTGTAAAAAGGCAAAGGTCATTTGTGTTGCATATGAAGGATTAGAACGGTTTTTCCCTGCTGAAAAATTGGTAATGACTGGTAATCCGACGAGAAAGAATATGGTTGATATCGCTGGAAAAAAGGACGAAGCATATAAGGAGTATGGCTTTGACCCGAGCAAAAAGACGATCCTAGTTATAGGAGGAAGTCTCGGAGCAAGAACGTTAAACGAAAGTGTTATTAAGGATTTAGATGTGTTGGCGGAATCTGGAGTTCAGGTTCTTTGGCAATGCGGTAAGTTGTATCATGACAGATTAGCTCAAGAGTTGAACGGTAAAGAAATGGGCAATGTGAAAATGGTCCAGTTCATTATGCGAATGGACCTTGCATATGCCATGGCTGATGTCATTATTTCTAGAGCGGGCGCTATTTCTGTTTCTGAATTATGTCTTATTCAAAAGCCAGCAATTTTGGTTCCTTCTCCTAACGTTGCAGAAGATCATCAAACGAAAAACGCAATGGCTTTGGTGAATAAAAACGCAGCGATTCTTGTGAAGGATATCGAAGCCAAAGAGCAATTGATTCCAACGGCATTAGAGCTTATTGAAAACGATTACGCCTGCGAAGGTCTTATTAAGAATATTGCGCCGCTAGGGAAGCCGAATGCGACAATTGAAATCGTAGATGAACTTGAAAAAATCATAAAGTAATTGAGTAACGAAGTTTTAAATATCAATCAATTTAACAGAGCCTATTTTATTGGAGTAGGTGGGATTGGTATGTCGGCACTTGCCAGGTATTTCAACTTCCAAGGATGGAAAGTGGGCGGTTATGATAAAACGAAAACGCCATTAACAGCCAATTTAGAAGAAGAAGGGATCGATATTCATTACGAAGATTTCGGACCATCGCTTCCTGAGTTATTTAAGAATGTTGAGAATACATTAATTATATATACTCCAGCAATTCCAGAAAATTTTGGAGAGTTGTTGCATGTTCAATACAGCGGATACGCAGTAATAAAACGAGCAGAAGTTCTAGGGATGATTACTAGAGATTCTAAGGCGCTCGGTGTTGCGGGAACGCACGGAAAGACGACAACGAGCACCATGTTAGCGCACATGTTGAATGAATCTGAATTGAAGTGCAATGCCTTTTTAGGAGGGATTAGTACAAATTTCAACTCCAACTTTGTGAGTGGCGATAGTGACCTTACTGTTGTGGAAGCAGACGAATTTGATCGTTCGTTTTTGCAGTTAAATCCATTTGCTTCAATCGTCACATCAACGGACGCAGATCACCTTGATATCTATGGAAACAATGATGATTTTTTAATCGGATTTAAGGAATACGCCAAGCGAATTAATCCTGCAGGATTTTTGATTCGCCATGTCGATGTAGCTTTAAATCACCCAAATGAAATTACGTACGCTTTAAACCAGGAAGCTGAGTTCAGTGGAAGCAATCCTCGTTTTGAAAATGGTCAGTTCCTAATCGATCTTGCAACGCCAAAAGGAACTTGGAAAGATATCGAATTAGGCCTTCCGGGACTGCACAATGCGGAGAATGCAATAGCCTGTATTGCGCTTTGCTTAGAACTCGAATTAACCCAAGAAGTAATTCGTCAAGGTTTGAAATCGTTCAAAGGTGTTAAGCGCCGTTTTGAGTACCATGTTCGTGAAGATGACTTTGTCTATATAGATGATTACGCACATCATCCAACCGAAATAAAAGCATTGGTCTCATCCGTGAGATTACTGTATCCAAATCAAAGAATCACGGGTGTATTTCAACCTCATTTATTTACCCGCACTCGCGATTTTTTTGATGAATTTGCATATGAATTAAGCCAACTGGACGAAGTTATTTTACTTCCAATCTATCCGGCCAGAGAAGAACCTATCGCTGGAATAACTAGCGAAGCGTTACTTTCCAAAATTACAACAGAGGATAAAAAATTAATGTCGCCCACTCAAGCCGTTGAGTACCTAACGTCGAGCGATCGAATAATCGAAAGATCAAAAGATCGTCCTGTTCTATTGACTATTGGCGCCGGTGATATCGACCGAATTGTGCCACAACTAATAACGGAATTCGCACTATGAAGAATTGGTTGAAAATAGCGTTGTGGTCATTTTTCGTAATCGTCGTTGTTGTACTCGTCATTATGGCGCAAAATGCACAGAGCTTAAAAGTTCTGGCTGATCCTGTAGTTAAAGTTCATGTAAACGGAGAAAACGAATTCATAAACAGTAAAGAAGTCTTGGGGGAGTTGCGTCACGAAGCCTTGATTTGGGATAATCAAATAAGAGGAGAGTTAGAGATAGATAAGATTGAAGCGCATTTGAAGCAGATTTCGCAGGTAAAGGATGTAAAGGTGTATTCCTTGCTTGGAGGCAAATGGGGAATTGACATTGAAACGAGAAAGCCAATCGCTAGAATTTACAACAAACATGGAGGTACATATTATCTCGGTAGTGAAGGGGTAACAATGAAGGTTTCAAATCAGCATGCGGCTCGAATTCTGGTAGTTACAGGTAATATTCCAGACCGGTTTGGATCTGTTTCAGTAGACGATATTATTAACAATGATTCCTTGAAAAGTATTCTGAAGCTCGATGATATCTATCGGATTTCAAGCAATGTTTGTGAAGATTCCTTATTCCGCTCACTCATAGGTCAGATTCACTTAGAAAAGAATGGCGACTTTGTATTAGTTCCGCTGGTAGGAGATCAAAAGATAATCTTTGGTTCCGCTTATTCTGATAGAGAAGTCGCAGAGAAGTTCAAGAAACTTAGAATATTTTATAAAGAAGCGATGCCTTATGCTGGTTGGGAAACCTATACGGAGATAAGCCTAAAGTATGAGGATCAAATAGTTTGCAAGAAAAAAGAAACCAATGGGTAAAGTAGTAGTAGGACTGGATATCGGGACAACAAAAATTGCATGTTTTGTTGGGCGTAAGAACGAACACGGGAAAATTGAGATTTTGTCAATGGGAAAGACAGAGTCCCTTGGTGTTATGCGCGGAATGGTTTCCAATATCGAAAAAACGATCCGGTCAATTAACGGTGCGGTTGCGGAAGCAGAAGAGCGGACTGAAGGAAAATTGAAGATCAAAACGGTAAACGTTGGTATCGCAGGACAACATATTAAAAGCATTCAGCACAGAGGTATTCACACTAGAACGAATATCGAAAGTGAAATTTCTCAACAGGATATCAATCGATTAGTTGATGACATGTATAAAATGGCAATGCCACCAGGTGAGGAAATCATTACCGTTTTGCCTCAAGAGTATATCATTGATAACGAGCAAGGAATTAAAGATCCAATCGGAATGTCAGGAGTTCGTTTAGAAGCGAATTTCCATATCATTACCGGAAATATCGGAGCTTCAATGAATATCCACAAGTGTGTTGAGCGCTCAGGATTAAAAGTAAAAGACATTATTCTAGAACCTATCGCATCAGCGGACGCTGTTCTCACGGAAGAAGAGAAAGAAGCAGGTGTAGTTTTAGTAGATATAGGAGGTGGTACAACAGACGTTGCGATTTTCCACGAAGGAATTATTCGCCATACAGCTGTTATTCCATTTGGTGGTAACGTGATCACGGAAGACATCAAAGAAGGATGTACGATCATGAAACGTCAAGCTGAAAAGTTGAAACAAAAATTCGGTTCTGCTCTCGCTAGCGAAAGTCAAGAAAACGAAGTTGTGGCAATTCCTGGTTTGAGAGGACGTGCTCCGAAAGAAATTACAATTAGAAACTTAGCAAGCATCATTCAAGCAAGAATGGAAGAGATCATTGATCTGGTTCATTTTGAAATTAGAAATTCTGGTTTCGAGAAAAAGTTGATTGGTGGAATCGTGGTTACCGGCGGTGGAGCTCAATTGAAGCACATCACACAATTGTTTGAATACGTGACTGGAATGGATTCTAGAATTGGATATCCAACTGAGCATTTAGCGAACACAAATAATGAAGCAATTAAAAGCCCAATGTATGCAACGGGTATTGGACTTGTTCACAAAGGATTTGAAGATTTGGAAAAATCTACGAAAGAACAGCCGGAAGCTGCGAGTTCAGGGGATGTTATAACATCAACGACAAAAAAAAGAGGTTCATTCTTTGACTCTATGATTCAAAGAGGGAAGACTTGGTTTGTAGATGAAGATTGATCTGTGATCAATCTTGGGAACGGGAAGTGACCCTACCTTCATTGATGTACCAAAAAAATAAAGACAACAACTAAAAAATAGAATAATGGATTTTGAATTACCAAAAGACGACACTAAGTCAATCATCAAAGTGATTGGAGTAGGTGGTGGCGGTGGAAATGCTGTGAACCACATGTATGCCGAAGGAATTGTTGGAGTGGATTTCATCGTTTGTAATACTGATTTACAAGCATTGGAGGTTTCACCAGTACCTCATAAAATTCAACTTGGACCTTCTTTAACGGAAGGTCGTGGTGCGGGTTCTTTGCCGGAAATTGGGAAGAATGCTGCGGTTGAAAATATTGAAGAAATTAGAGAGTTCTTAAGTGATGGGGCTAAAATGGTATTTGTTACTGCCGGAATGG
>JABSPC010000396.1 GCA_013215515.1 Crocinitomicaceae bacterium | reverse complement strand
TGATGATTTTCATTGTTTCATCTTTCGATTTTTTCACCATGTCCCAAGTAGGGTTCGAAATGTACATCTGCTGTGCCAAATTGTGCTCGTATTCTTCTCTAATTGATTCAAGAAGTTTCACTTGCAATGCTGCAAAAGGTAATCCTGGATTGTTATGACGCATCACCAAGCTATTTGGATGAATTCTCTCCATCAATAGAATAGCACGTTGGTAGGCATCAACTCTATTTGGTAAGAAAAACTTTTGACGTTCTTTCTTCAGTTCTAATTGAACGGAACGAATTTCTTTTTCAGATTCACGACGCATAAAATAGATTGCTGTCATCATTACAGCTCCTGCTGGGACTACGATAAGTGCAATTTGAAAAATGATTTGAGAGATGTTATCCATAGTTCTTTCGGTTGTGTTTACAAATATAGAATTCTAATCACCAAGAAAGTAACAAATTCATTTGCGTATTCAGCAAGATTAAGAAAAAGAGATCTAAGCCTGTTTCGCTAAAGCAGCTTCTTTTTGCTTTTCATCATATTTACCTGTGCCAAGTTCATTCAGCATATTAAAGTGACTTTTTAGCGCACCAAAGAATGTCTTGTGATGATAATAGGGCACTTGATACTTCTCAGCTACTTCTTTTACAATTGGGGCCAGATTCCGATAGTGTACATGACATACGTTCGGGAATAGGTGATGTTCAATTTGATAATTCAAACCACCGATCAGCCAAGAGAATACGTAACTCCCATTCGCAAAATTTGAAGTCGTTTTCATTTGGTGAATTGCCCAACTGTTTTCAATACTAATATTTTCGTCTGGAACATAAAACTCTGTTTCTTCAATAACGTGAGCCGGTTGAAAAATAAGAGCTAGAATTAAACCTGCTATGAACTGCATCAAAAGAAATCCTAAAATCACTTGCCACCATACCAATGGTAGTAATATTATAGGTAAGACAATTGTCATTATAGCATACCAAGTTTTGTGAAGGATGATTTGAAATAGCGCTTTTTTGAACGTAAGTCCTTGAGCTTCTAACAATCCTTTTTTATTGTATCTCACCAATTGTTCGTAATCCTTAGCAATCAACCAATAAGTAGTCAGTAATCCATAAAGAATCGGAGCGTAGAAAATCTGGTATTTGAAAGCTTTTTTTCTTTTTTGAGTTGGAGAAAAACGCATTACACCTTTTTCGATATCCTCATCCCATCCTTCAATATTCGTAAACGAATGATGTAAAACGTTGTGTTGAATTTTCCAATTCATTGGATATCCACCGCCGAAATTCAAGGTGAATCCCCATACTTTATTCCAGAATTGACTCTTAGAATAAGAACCATGATTCGCATCGTGCATTATAGAAAGTCCTATTCCTGACATCCCTAATCCCATTAATGACCACATACCAATTGTACCCCACAATGAAGTTACAACACCCGTTAACATTAAGACTAACGGTGTGAAATATAGAGCAAGCATGAAAAACGTTTTGAACTTCATATTGAAATTCGCATGTCTTGACTTTTCAGTTTCCTTAAAGTATGCATTTACTCTTGAATTCACCTCTTTGAAGAATTCAGGTTTATCTTTTGGATTGAACTTTATATTTGGAACACTCATAATCATTACTTATTATAGTACAAAGTTAGCTTATTATGATAGAACTATGTCTATTAGCAGTTATTAAGGACATTATTTCTTTAAAGGTCTCAATGCTAACGCTGTAGCATTAACTAATAAAATCTTTTAATAAGACAAAGTTAAGAATAATGAAAGCTCATTTTTCGTCAGCTTTTGCACTTATTAAGATTGAAGAGTGCATATTGATGCGGATTACATTTCCGCTTTTTCAGGTTTCCCTAATACGATGATAATTGTTCTGAAATTTTTCTCTCGGATAGCTATTTGCATTTCTTCCCTAGTCATAAGGACAGGAGTTGCTAACACAATCGGAACATGGATTTCATGTTTGCCTCTTAGGTAGTCACCAAGCCTTTTTACTCGACAATCCGTATACACATTTGTGGCTTTTTCAAAAACATTTTCCTTAAGTTCAATGGAAATGACAGTTATAGAATCAGAGCAGTGTGTTGCAACTATATCGTCAATATTCTCATAGCATCTGTAATCAATGGAACAAGAAGACTTTGAGAACCTGATAGATCCATCTTCAATTAGTAGTGTGTCCTGCGAAAAGCAAGAACCACTAATTAACATTGCTATAAAAAGTATACGTATCAACATGTAGTAATACGTTAAGTTACGCCATTTGTTTCTAATCTCTCTGATATTAATATCCGTTCAGAATAAGCGGTTTTGTACCAGACGATTAGCTCTAAGAAGAATTAAACAAAATGCATACCAATGTGAATAGTCAATATTGAATGGGAAATG
>JABSPC010000395.1 GCA_013215515.1 Crocinitomicaceae bacterium | reverse complement strand
TTCGTTACGTATTGTGCAATGGGACAATTTAAACGCGATTTGAAAGCAATTGGATTTACTGTGGAAGCAAGACCTGGACCTCCCGGAAAACGAGAAATGACGATTGGAATTAAAAACGCTTAATGTCCTCTTTTACGCTTGAGCTTCTTAGGTTGTTTCTTTGTCCACTTGTGCTGTTTCTTTCTATTTGTATTTTTATACTTCGCATTGTCTGGAGTTCTGAAAACCAAGCCAGCATTGTGCTGTAGGTAATTACTTTTCGTATTCCAAAATGTTGGGTAAACAGCAAATTTAGCACATGACGATAGTTGAACTCCGAACCAATTTGCAATCCAGAAGTTTACTCCGCCACCAATATTGACAGTGGGAACATAAGGATCAGCAGTTCCAGTTCTATATGTGAAGCCCACTCCTGCAATTAAATAGGGATCAATCCATCTGGCACGAGGTGCATACAAATTGTAGAAACTATATTTTGCATTGAAATCAATTGATACGTTAATTCCTTCGCGTCCAGTAGAATCATTTACAAGTTTAGAGGGAGTATAAGCGGCATAAGATGCGGTCATTTCAATACTCCAACCATAAACCAAATATCTATCTAATGTGAAGCGCGTTGGGAACGGTTTAATATTCCAAGAATTCGCGATGTCAAAAATGTTTCCGAATTTATTTCCATCATCTTCAACAGCCGTCCAATGCAATCCAATCATCCACTTGTATGGTTTGAAAGGCTTTATAGTCTTATATGGTTGTGCATAAGCACCAAAGGAGATGAGTATTATAGAGGCAAGAAATAGGTTCTTCAACATGCTTAATTCTTATTATAACAAAGATAGCTTAATTTGTTTCACTTTTAGGAGTGCTAATGTCCCAGCGGTGTCTTTTCACCAGCATTAATCTCAATTTTTAAGATGTTCTCATCTGGTGGAATTGGACAAGAACTATTAGTCGTATATGCACAGTATGGGTTGTACGATAAATTAAAATCCAAGACTATATTTTCGTTTTCAGGAATTTCGAAATCTAAAAAACGTCCACCTCCATATGTCGATTCTCGTGTGGTTTTATCCTTAAATGGAATGAATAAATATTTTTTGTTTTCTTTCTTTTTACTCGCGGCAACATTTTGATAAACTGTAAGTCTACAGGCGGCTGAATCAATCATAAAGTCAATATATCCATATCTTCTATAGACTGGTAATCTAGCTGTAGAGGTTGGCATTTCGAATTTCTTTCCTTTGTCTTTTGTGAAGACAACATTTATTTGATAGGTGCTATCAAAATCGAAATAGTCCAAACCTTGAAAGTTTTCAACTTCTTCTTTATTTAGCCAGTGGCTATTCGTGTCAAGCAGGTACGTTTTATGCGCGCTTCTGTGTTCTTTCATTTCAGATGCCGTCATTTGTCCTTGAGCACTTCCAATAAAGAAAATGGCTATTACAGCTGCTATTAAATTTTTCATCTTCCTCCAAATATTGAACTTCCAATTCGTACCATTGTGCTTCCTTCTTCTATTGCAATTTTATAGTCTCCACTCATACCTGTTGAGATATGTTTGAAGTTTTCATTGAATTTGAAAAAGTGACTCTTTACCACGTTAAAGTCTCCTTCTAAATTAGAGAACTCTTCTCTAACTTGTTCTTCGTTGTCCGTAAATGTTGCCATCCCCATTAATCCTATGATTGATACGTTCTGCATTTCTACAAACTTATTTGAGTTGAAAACCTCTATGATCTCATCGAATTTCATGCCGAATTTTGATTGCTCTTCTGCAATGTGCATTTGAAGCATACATTCTATAATTCTATCGTTCTTTTTTGCTTGCTTATTAATTTCAATCAACAGTTTTAAACTGTCAACTGCGTGAATTACACTAACGAATGGAGCAACATACTTCACTTTATTCGTCTGTACATGGCCAATTAGGTGCCATTGAATATCCTTAGGGAGAAGGGCTTCTTTCTCAACCATTTCTTGGACCTTGTTCTCGCCAAAAACTCTTTGTCCAGCAGCATAAGCTTCTTCAATGTCTGAAGCTGGCTTTGTTTTAGAAACAGCAACGAGAGTGACGTCTTTAGGGATTTCAGCTAAGATTTTATTTAAGTTCTCTTTGATCATTCGTTTATGTTATAAATCGTTGCTCTACTTCTAAGTTTGGGTTCTTCCCATGTTGATTTTGGAGGCATCGTCATGTAATAAGATCGCGTTGTAACCAAATTAATTTTGTCACGAGTTAGTCTTATCGCCCTGAATGGACTCATTTTGGACATGATTGTGTTTATTGAACAAGCGTAAAATTAACGACTATGAAACTAGGACGCAATAAGATCTTTAAATAACCACAAAAGGAACAAAAGAAACCGCAATACATTTACGTGTTATTGACGATGGTCTCTTTTGTTCCTTTTGCCGATAAATATTAAACTTAACTGGTTTTATCTCTGACCGAAATGAGAAATAATAGTTTCTGCTAATTCAGTACCAATTCTAGTCTGAGCTTCAACAGTTGCAGCTCCAATGTGAGGAGTACAAGCAATTTTTTCATGGCTCAACAAGTCTGCTCTTGGGTTTGGTTCGTTCTCAAATACATCAAGTGCTATTGAGGCAACTTTACCTGAGTCCAATGCAGCAATTATAGCGTCTTCATCAATAACTCCACCACGAGCAGCATTAATAATTCTAACACCGTCTTTCATTGCTGCAAATTCGGTAGCTCCGATAACTGCAGATCCATCGTCCTGCTTAGGAACGTGTAAAGAAATGTAATCCGCATCAGCGATCATGTCCATCATTGAGGCAGTTGGAGTGATTGAAGTCGTTACTGTTATGCCATTTCCAAGTTCCAGATAAATTTCTCTAGCGTTAGTTACCATATCCACAGCGATTACATCCATTCCACAACCTAATGCGTATGCAGCAACGCTTTGCCCGATTCTTCCGAACCCAACAATAAGCAATTTCTTACCTCTTAATTCAACACCTTTTCCGTATTTCTTTTTAAGCGTTTTGAAATCTCCACCTTCAATGTTCTTGTAAGAATCATTCAATGAACGGGATATTGAGAACATATGTCCCATTACCAATTCGGCTACAGATTGACTTGAAGCTCCAGGTGTGTTAATGACTAACTTACCGTTATCTCTTCCATATTGAACATCAATATTGTCCATTCCAACACCTCCACGACCAATCATTTTAAGATTTGGACAAGCATCTATCATGTCTTTGCGAGCAGTTGTAGCACTTCGAACTAAAAGTATTTCAATGTTATCGTTATTGATTGTGTCGATTAGGTCTTCCTGCCCAACTTTATCTGTAAGCACCGTATATCCAGCTGCTTCTAAAGCTTCAATTCCTGCTTGAGATATCCCGTCGTTTGCTAATATTTTCATTTTAATTTATCCTTTAGATCTTGTCAATTCACTCATTACAGATGTCAAAACTTGAACGCTTTCGATTGTCAAGGCATTGTACATTGATGCTCTATATCCTCCAACTGATCTGTGGCCTTTTAACCCTACAATTTCAGCATTATTCCACAATTTATCAAAAGCATCTTTGTCCGCTTCATCATTCAATAAGAAAGTAATATTCATATTCGAACGATCTTCAACTGGAACGGTCCCTTTAAATGAAGGGTTGTTGTCAATTTCAGAATAAAGTGCCTCTGCTTTGGCTTGATTTCGTACTTCTACAGCTTCAACACCACCATTGGCAACTAAATCGCGTAGGTTTAGCATGGCAGCGTATACAGAAAATACAGGAGGAGTATTTAGCATTGAACCTTTATCAGCGTGATTTTTGAGGTTCAAATATTTAGGCATAAACTCAGAAGTTGATTTACCCAAAATTGAATCTTTAACGATAAATAAAGTTGCTCCAGCTGGCCCTAAGTTCTTTTGAGCTCCGGCGTAAATGATATCGAATTTTGAAACATCAACAGGTTTAGAAAATATATCAGAAGACATATCACAAACTAAAGGAAGTGAAGTTTCAGGAATTGCATGAAACTGTGTCCCGAAAATAGTGTTGTTTGAAGTGTAGTGGATATAATCTACATCAGTGGGAACAGTATATCCTTTAGGAATATGACCAAAATTATTGTCTTCCGAAGAAGCAAATACATTGACGTCAATCCCAACTGCTTTAGCTTCGCCAATAGCACCTTTGGCCCATGCTCCAGTATTGATGTAACCAGCTTTCTTAGTATCACGCATCATATTTAACGAAGCAATTGTAAATCCTAATGAAGCTCCACCTTGTAAGAAAAGAACTGAATAACCATCTGGTACATTAAGTGCTTTTTTTACGAGACTTTGTGCCTCTTCCATTACTGCTACGAATTCAGGGCTTCTATGCGAAATTTCAAGAATAGATAATCCATTAAAATCTACGATAGCTTCTGCTGCTTCCTTGAAGACTACTTGAGGCAAGATACATGGTCCTGCACCGAAGTTATGTTTCATAATAAAAATTGAAAAAATTAATAAAAAAAAAGCCTCGGTAAAACCGAGGCAAATATGCTAGTCCTTTTTATCGGAGTCTGTTTTCAGTGTTGCGGCTTTCTTTGCCGTTGCTTTCTTCGCTGCTGGTTTTTTAGCAGCTGCCTTTTTCGCTGGGGCTGCTTTCTTTTCTTCAGTTGCCTCTTTAGCTACTGGAGCTTTCTTTTTAGGAGCTGCCTTTTTCTTTGGAGCAACCACTGGAGTAGCTTTTTTACGTTTTCTAGTATTTCCGTAAGATCCTATTGTTCTTTTACCTTTCGTCGTTTTTCTATCCCCTTTACCCATAGTTTGATGTGTTAAATAAGTTTGTTTTGGTTTGCAGAGTACAAATATATTATTCTTTTTCTAAAATTCGCCTTCTAATCTCTCGCTCAACGTCTTCTCCTTCGCGAATAATTTTTGTACACCATTCAATTTTCAATTTTACTTGATCTGCCTCAGAAAGTCTCCATTCGTAATCCGAAGCTTCTAGTCGTTCTCGCAGTCTACTTAAAGCTAATGCTGCGGATACAGAAACGTTAAAACTTTCCGTGAAACCATACATTGGTAATCGAACTAGATGGTCGGAAAATTCAGCAACATCTTTTGATATTCCGCTAACTTCCGTTCCGAAAACAAGAGCAATAGGTTTATCTAGAGGAACCTCACGAAGTGTCATTTCTGTATGAGGTGAAGTACTCACAATGGTATATCCTTGAGCCTTTAATTTTTGAAGACATTCTAAAGAAGAAGATTCTCCCTCAGAGTGAGAATGAAGATTAACCCAGTTTCCAGCTCCCATTGCAATGTCTCGCTGGATTTCATATTGAATATTCTTTTCAATAGCATGAAGATCTTGGATTCCAAAACAATCACATGATCTTAAAACAGCAGATGCATTATGATCTTTAATCAGGTTTTCCATCACGACAGTTATATAGCGTGTACGGTTAGCAGCGATACTGTCGTATTTATCTTGCTTACTTTCTGTGATCATATTATAGAATGCTTCGAGCACTTTTTGGTCGACAGTCATAACGAGAGTTTAGGGTATAAAAAAAGGTCTCGTCTTATTTCGGTTAAACCGAGATAAGACAAGACCCTTAATTTCTTGATTGGGAAGTAATTAGTTTACTTTTCCAGAAAGCTCAGATCCTGCTTTGAAACGAACAACGTTCTTAGCTGCGATTTGGATTTCTTTACCAGTTTGTGGGTTACGTCCAGTTCTAGCTGCTCTGTTTGAAATAGAGAATGATCCGAATCCAACAAGTGAAATTCTATCTCCTTTTTTCAACGCATCAGATGTAGCTGTTACGAATCCATCAAGTGCTCTTTTAGCATCTGCTTTAGACAAATCTGCGTTTGAAGCAATCGCGTCAATCAATTCTGCTTTGTTCATAGTTTTGGTTTTTTAGTTTGTTATATAAAAAATTTACTGAAACAAATATATTGGAATATCCTTGCCACACAAGGAATAGAGCAAAAAAAACACTCATTTTGTGGATAAATACGTCATTTTGTTGATAACCCCCTCTGAAATGGGCATTTTTAGTGGTGTTTTCGACTAATAAGCTATAATCATCGTTGAATCGATATTTCTTCTATGCATCAATTACAGTATGGTTGTCCACCGAGTTTCCAGCTAAAAAATCCTTAAAGTTCATTTTTCGCTTGCCTTGGGATTGAATTTCAAGTACTCGAATGAAATAATCTGAACACGGAATTAAGATACCTTCTCCATCAGATTTAATCTCTTTAGAAGAATTGGTAGAAATACTCGTTTTTAAGGTTGCGAATACCTTAAAGGTTTTTGATTCATTCTTGTCCTTATTATATAAGGTACACCAAGCTCCAGGATAAGGGGCTAATCCACGACAGAAGTTATGTACATTTTCAACGGTTGAATTGAAGTTAATCTTGCAGTCTTCTTTGAATATTTTTGGGGCTGGTTTATGCGAGCTGTCTAAGAGCTGGTCTTGACTAACTGAAGTAATATTGCCAGATTCAATTTTGTGAACGGTAGAAAGCATTGTTTCAGCTCCTATGTTCATTAGTCGTTCGTAGAGTTCACCAACAGATTCGTTTTCTCCGATACTTGTCTTTTCCTGCTCGATGATTTCACCTGTGTCAATTTCCTTTTCAATAAAGAAGGTTGAAACTCCCGATTCTTTTTCTCCATTAATAATTGCCCAGTTGATCGGTGCCGCACCGCGGTAATTGGGTAGGAGAGAAGCGTGTAAGTTTATAGTTCCCTTTGATGGCATACTCCAAACTACTTGAGGAAGCATTCTAAATGCAACAACAACGAATAGGTCTGCTTGGAGTTCGTTCAGTTCTGAAATAAATTCTTCGTCCTTTAAGTTCGTAGGTTGAAGAACATTCAGTCCGTTTTCTACTGCATATTCCTTAACTGCGCTTTGGTTAATCTTTCGACCTCGACCAGCTTTCTTGTCTGGAGCTGTCACGACACCTTTAATAGTTATACCTTCTTTATGCAACTTGTCCAAGATGGTTACTGCAAATTCGGGCGTACCCATAAATACTATGCTGAAATTCTTGTCCATATTATATTGTCTTCTTTTGCCAGTTGAAAAATCTAAGATACCCAATTGATAGAATTGCCATAATTCCGAAATAGATGTATTCAACCGACCATATCCAATAAATATCCCAATTAAGAACTTTAATAACTAGGTAAGCAAACCCAAGGTAGAATGCAACGGCTATGGTTTCAATGTATAAAGTAAATTTCGTATTGCCACTACCATTAATGGTTTGGAAGTAAACATTGGATAATCCATAAATCAATACAGAACCAGAAATGAATCTAAGAATTTCAGCGCTGCCCTCCAAGAATTCCGCTTTGGGGTTAATTAGTTTAACTAATGTTTCTGGGTAAATGATCGCTCCGTGAAATATTGCTATTAGAAATAACCCTGTGAGCAATTGGATTCTTCGTTGAACAATTTTAATCTCTTTGAATGACTCGTTACCAATGTATTGACTGATGTAGGTTTTTGTCGTTCCAGCAAATCCCCAGATTGGAATAAAAGCCAGGAAGTAAAGAGCACGAATGTTTTGAGAAATGGTTAATTCATGCATTCCTTTTTGCTCAATCCACACGAAAAATGCCGTCCATGTTATTAAGGCAATTAATCCTTGAATCATAATAGGAGCTCCAACTTTAATGAGTGTTTTGAATGATTCAAAGTTGTATTTCAGTTTTTTGAACAGCTCATGCCGTCTCCGACTAGGGCTATAGAATAAGCCAATGATTAAAAAAAGCATTCCCATTCCGTCTGCAATCATAGAAGCAATTGCCGCACCTTGAAGCCCCATTTTGGGTAGTCCCCAATTCCCAAAGATTAAAGCATAATCGAGTCCAATGTTTGAAAATGCAACCACGACAGCACTTAATAGAACTACGTACGTTTTTCCCATCGCTAAGAAATACGCATTGATTGCTAAAGCAATAGCCGAGAAGAACAGTCCGTAGCTACGGATTTGAACGAATATCGTTTCTCCTGTTGCAATATCTTTGTTTCGAGTTATTGCTCCAATAATATCTGGCATGAAAAACTGAATGAACAAGAAAAGAATAATGGCAATAATTATCGTGGTAAATAGGGTTGTACCGAATATTTGAGCCAATAAGTTTTCCTTCTTTTCTCCAATTCTACGGGCCATTAGAATTTGTGCACCGTCAGCAATTCCCATTAAACCCACAAACATGGTTACGTAGATCAATCCTCCATTTCCAGATGCATCATATGCAATGGTGCTGTATCGACTTAGAAAAGCCGAGTCTGTAATCATCACAATTGACTGAATAAACGAGGACGCCATCAGCGGAATTGCTACTGATAAAATTGTTCTATATCGAAGATCAAGCATTAGTCGACTTGAATTACCAATCCTTTTAAGTATTCGCCTTCAGGATGAAATGCGCTGATAGGATGGTCCGTCGGTTGGTGCAATTGTTCCAAAATTCGAACATTACGATCAGATTCAATTGCAGCTGCAGCTATTGTATGATTAAACAAAGTCTTGTCAACTACTTGAGAACATGAAAAAGTAAAAATGATTCCACCCGGTTTTATTTGACGAATGGTATGAGCATTAAGCCGTTTGTAACCTTGGATTGCCTTATGTCGCTTATCCCGATGCTTAGCAAATGCCGGAGGATCTAGAATAATTACATCATAATCTTCTGGAAGGTCTTTCATATAAGTCATGGCATCTGCAACAATTGACTTGTGCTTCGATCCAAAACCGTTTAACTCAATATTATCTTCTGTTAAGGCAATTGCTTTCTTAGAACTGTCTAATGAATGAACGAGACCTGCTCCATGCTTTAATGCAAGTAGACTGAATCCACCAGAGTAACAAAATGTATTAAGAATCTTCTTTCCTTTTGAATATTTCGCTAGTAAAAATCTATTTTCTCTTTGGTCAATGAAAAAACCCGTTTTTTGGCCCGTAATCCAATCTATGTTGAGTTTTACTCCATTTTCCAATGCAATATGAGGTGTTTCACATTCACCAATCAAATATTTGTCTTCCGTAGCAATTCGCTCTGGAAGCGTGTCAGATGACTTAGAGTATACAGCGGTCAAATCACTTTTAAGCCATGCTTTAAGGGCATTTGCTATCAAGTCAACAGATTTATACATCCCAATACTGTGGCATTGAACGACGGCAACGCCATTGTAATAATCGACGATTAGTCCAGGCAATCCATCTCCTTCGCCATGGACAAGTCGACAAATGTTATTGTCTTCTCTAAATAATTGTTGATTGCGTCGAGATTTAATTGCATTACCAATCTTTCTTTCAAAAAAGGGTTGGTTAATTTCTTCGTCCTGAAAAGTCAATACACGAACAGAAATAGTCGCATGTTGGAAATGACCTCGAGCGATGACTTTTTCTTGGTGATTGTATACTGTCACTAGATCTCCATCTTCAAGTTTTTCCACATTTGACGATATGGCCCCAGAAAAAATCCATGGATGTTTACGCTCAATTGAGTGAACTTTGTTTTTCCGTATTTGTAGGGATTTTTCCAATGTCTTGATTGATTTTTGGCAAATATAAATGAATCCTTGATTGTATAGCAGAAAGTGGCGTATTAATCAGGTGTTTTAGTATCGTATTAGTCGCAATCTTAGAAAGATAAATTTCTACTTCATTATATAATCACAATTATTCTAATCAGTACCGAGACGACTTTAATCGATTTCAAGTCTTCGATTCTTGCCGATCGAAAGAATTTGGACAAATTCAGAAAAGACGCGCGGATCAAAAATAGTAGCTAGGGTATTTTAATATTGTCTATACTTTTTAATGATTGTAAGTGACTAAAACATTCACTGTTTGCGATAAAGTTGAAAATGTGATTACTTTAGTTGAAAATCTACTTGATGAAACGCTACTTGTTACTCTTATTCGCACTGTTTTTTTGTTCCATAATTAACGCTCAAATAATTGAGCCTGATAAAGACACTCTGTCTTTTGCTCCAATGAATCAGATTGTTGTTACTTCTGGAATGAGCGGATATAAAGTAAATTTAATGGTGACCTATAAGAGAGCACATTTGAAGTCTTCAATAGGAACGTTCGCAGGTGTTAATATGGGTTATTGGTATTATGGATTGGTGCATTCTAAAAACTTTGACGAACCTTCACCAAGCGATTTCCAAATGATCTCAAGCTATGATTCTATTACTGTTTTTAGACAGTATTCTGAATTAGAGAAGTATTACGGTTTTCAGTTTGGTCGCTCTAGAGAAATTAGAAGTTGTGACAGGTCAACTTTTTCAGGGTTTCAATTTACATATGATTATTTTGTTTTTGCGAATTATGGTCAGCGATCAATTCGTTACGCAGATGAGTACTTGATGTATGAAACGCCTGCAACTCCTGATTACTTTGATGCGAACGGGATACCTCAAGTTCCGGAGCGAGGAGACCGCACAGTAACTTCAATAAACGCAGGAATTGGCGGGGCACTTGGTTTAGATATGGTGTTCCGAATGAGTGATGGGAGTAAAAATAACAGAAGAAATTTTATTCTAGGATTAAGATTCGCAGTGCCAAATATTGGTGTGGATATTCCATTCGGGTCTAAAACAAATTTGGATCCTTTGGATGTATTCACGGAAACAAATGATCGGGTGAGCTTAACCTTTAATCATCAATTCCTTTTAAAATTTGGTGTAGCCTTTTAAAAGGTGCTCTGGATGATTCATCATTCTTGGACATTTCTTACTTTTGCTTTTAAACTGAAGCAATGAATTGTAAAGCACATTTTTATTTATTGAATGATCATTTTTCCGTTGAACACGCGAATGAGAATTTTAATGGTGAAGAATCTGAACTGAACCGAAAACACCAATGGGAAGATGAATTGGAAATTAAAACGGAGGTTTCAGATGTTCATGTTGAAGAAAATGGAATCTATGTTTTACAGGGATCTCTTCCTGATGGCGGCTCTTTTAATCATGATGTTAAAAAAATGAAACTCTTCAATATTGCAAATGGAGAGCAAGTTGTAGCTCAATTGGCGTGTTCAGAGAGCATTCTTTCTTCTTTTGATGTTGAAAAGAATGATGATGGCCTTATTGTAAAAATTTACATTAAGGATGATGAACCATTGGCGAATCCCGTTCCAGGAGTTTATATCGCAGTACAAGAGTTTCCTAAAGAGTTAATATTTTAATGATTGAACTTGTTGACATCGGTCTAAAAAGAGACGAATGGGTATTGCGAAATGTAAACCTGTCAATTGAGCAAGGAGAATTAATCGGAATAATAGGTGAGAGCGGAATTGGTAAAACAACTCTTTTAAAATTGATGTCCGGTCTTTTGGATTCGACACATGGGGAAGTGAAATTTGAAAGTGAAAAATTAATTGGTCCAAGAGAAAAGCTCATTCCAGGCCATGAAGAGATTCAACTGGTAAACCAAGATTTTGCTTTAGAACCCTACCATACTGTTCGACAAAATGTAAAAGAGAAGGTTCTGAATTTACACCAAGACGATCGAGATATAATAGTGAATGAGTTCTTGGAACTTGTTGAGTTGGATCATTTGGAAGATAGAAAAGCACATGTTCTTTCCGGAGGCGAACAACAAAGATTAGCGATTGCGAGAGCCTTGGCTTGTGAGCCAAAAGTATTATTATTGGACGAGCCATTTGTTCATATAGATCAACGATTGAGGTTAAAAATCATTAATTATCTATTGAAACTCAATGAAATAAGAAATATAACTATTGTTCTTGTGTCGCACGATGGAGCTGAGGTTATGGGCTTTGCAAAGAAAGTCGTTCATATCGCTGCCGAAGGTGTTGAACGCATTGATTCAATTGATAATATGTTCTATCACCCGTCGACATTTGAACAAGGACAATTGATGGGGTGGATTAATCAAATTAAGGTGGGTGATGATAGCGTTTTGTTTCGACCGAATGAATACATCATTGAAGACGGTTCACTCAATGTGTCATTTGTTAATTCATTAGATACTGGAATCAACATTTTTAACTACTTTAAGACGTCAAATGGGGAGGAAATCATCTTGACATCTGTATCGCCATTGGACCAAGTAGAATCAATTAGTATCAAAAGAAAATGACTTTTTCGGACCTCAAAGAAATTGTAAAATCGACTTTTAAGGAGTTCGCTACACATCGCCCATTTCTTCATGGAGCGGCGCTTTCATATTATTCACTTTTGGCACTTATTCCTTTGCTGTACTTGAGCTTAATGTTTTTCGGGATGTTCGTGGGACACAATACAATGCTCGATATTCTTGCCTCTATTTTGAGAGATCAAATTGGTTTGAAAGATATTCGAGGCATAATGGATTTCATTGGCGACGTCGATATAAGTGCCGATAATCCTGTTATGGAAATTGTAGGTGTCGTAATGCTACTGTTTTCTTGTTCCGCAATTATGAATTCATTGAAAAATAGTTTGAATGAATTTTATGGGTTGGAACGAAAAAAACTAAGAGGAAAAAAGTTAATTAAACGAACTGCAAGATCTAGATTTCTTCAAATAGTATTTTTAACTGGAGTCACGATTTTCATGATTGCCTTGTATTTCGGAGAAGTTATTTTTCTGTCAATAGGTGATCATTACTTTGAAGATCATCAAATTATAACTTGGGTTTTTACTGCGATAGCCCAGCACGGGTTGCCAATTGTTATGAATATTATCATGCTAACTTTTGTGTATAAATTTTTGAATTCTGGAGATGTTAAGTGGCGCTGTGCAAGAGTAGGAGCGACCGTTACAGGGATTCTGTTGTATCTCGGTCAATTGTTAATTAAGTACTACTTGTTCAATCATTTTTTCGCGGCAGGGTCTGGAGTGACAGGAACCTTACTTATTGTTTTAGTTTGGGTTTATTATTCATCTCAGATTCTCTTTATAGGAGCGAAGTTCACAGCAGTTTATTCTAGATATAAAGGTACGCCAATTGAAATTAAGTGATTAAATATTCATCAAAACTTGATAGTATTCTAAGAATTGATTAGTTTTCCGTCAGAATTAGTAATGTTCAATTATGGAGATAGGAAAAAACCTCAAGTTATTGCGAAATCGTTTGAAGAAGTCGCAGGAAGAAGTTGCAACAGATTTGAAGTTGACTAGAAGTTCGTATTCAGGTTATGAGAATAATGTGGCGCAACCTAACCTTGAAAGTCTTATCCTCTTTAGCGATTATTACAAAATGTCAATTGACGATTTAGTCAAGAAAGATCTAAGTAGCTACAATGATTATGATTGGAAGAAAGTAGATCAGGGCTTACATACTGATGTCAAAGGGCAGAAATTGCGTGTTCTTACTTCAATGGTTGATTCTAATAATGAAGATTTAATTGAATTAATCCCTGTTAAAGCAAGTGCTGGTTATGCCGCTGGTTATGCTGATCCGGATTATTTAAAGGTTCTTCCAACGTTTCATCTTCCGTTCTTGTCAAAAGATAGAAAGTACCGCTCTTTCCCGATTAAAGGGGATTCTATGCCTCCTGTTGTAGAAGGTTCATATGTTGTTGCTGAGTTTGTTCAAAATTGGATGTCAATTCGTAACGGAACGCCTTGTATTGTTGTAGCAAAGGATGATGGAATAGTATTTAAAATCGTACATAATTTATTGAGTTCTGAACAAGGTTTCCAGTTGTGCTCTACCAATCCTTTTTATCAGCCTTATACGGTTCATGCCAATGATATTGTTGAAATCTGGAAATTTGTGAATTATATTTCTCCAGAGTTACCTGACGTTCGTTTGGATGATAACGATCTTTCAAAGTCGCTTAAGAGCTTACAGAAGGAAGTTCACGAATTAAAGAGTTTAATCAAGAATTGATTAAGCTGTAAGAACTCCATTATGTCTGAATTGGACTTAAATCTTCGCATTGAAAATCTTACGGAAGGGAGCTTTACAGTAATTTTTTTATACAATAGTTTCTCCTTTTCCAACTCAGGATATACCTGCAGGATCTATGTATCCGGTTGAGTCTTATAACGTATTAGTGGTTAAGGATTCTAGGAGAGCAATATTTAATACCTCTTGGGCTGAAGGCATTTTACACAGTTTAGAACAATATGTTGAAATATTGTACTTTACAGATACAACGCAGAGTTTTAGCCGTAAGATAGAAATGACTGAATTACGAGATTCGGATGAATTAAAGGCTGGCGTTAGTTATGTCGTAATTATCTTTGCTGATTATGACGCAGCCTATAAAAGACTAATTAATAATGTTGATGATTTTTTATCAGTATCATCTTCTAGTTTCCAGATCATTGTCTAACTTGAATCAAAATTCATTTTATGAGCAAAAACAATAAAAAAGTTCTAGTTATCCTCGGAATTGCTATCTCATTCTGTTTGGGTTTTTTCGCCCATAGATTAATGGATAACGATGATTCAAATGAACAAGAAACGGAAATTGCAGATCAAGAGCCAGAGAGTGAAGAAATTCCTGAACTTGAAACTATAAGAGGAATTGGCGGAATATTCTTTAAATCGAAAGATCCTAAATCTCTTCAGAAGTGGTATGAATCAAGCCTTGGAATGAAAGTGGATGCATACGGAAAGCGATTTGAATGGCAAGAAGTTGTTACTTCAGATTCTTCTCGAATGGAAGGTCTGCAGTGGAGTGTCTTTGCTGAATCCAGTGATTACTTCGACCCTTCCAAAAGTTCTTTTATGATCAATTATGTGGTTGCAGATATTGATCAGTTGGTCTTATATCTTGAAAAGAACAATGTTGTTTTTACTGATTCTGTGATCGATTATGGTTATGGAAAGTTCGTTCATATTATGGATCCAGAGGGAAACAAAATTGAGCTTTATGAGCCGAACTATGATTTTGAAATGCAGGAGGAGTAGTGTGCGTTGAGGGATAAATCAAACCTCCATTTAAATTATTTTATAAAGTTGATCCTTATATTCAATTACTTCTTCTAGAATCAACTCGCGAATAGTAGCATTCAACTCTTCTGCAGAACAATTCATTGAAGTGGCTAAAGAATTTAAGTTGGCAGGCAATAGTGCCATAATCTCATCCGCAATTTTATCGCTTCCTCTTCCGATTCTCGACTTGCAATTGTCACATTTTCCACAGTCATCAATGGTATCTCCAAAATATTGAGAAATGATTTTTGATCTACACTCTTTAGTTGTAACGTAATTTTGGATTGAACCCAATTTTTCTTGCTCAATCTTTTTTTGACTTTCGTAAATATCATTTGATAGTGAAAGGTGCGTATCAGGAAGACGCTCATGGAGATAAGTAACAAGAGGTAGATTCGATTGATAGTTAATATCAATTACACCGTATTGTTCTAAAAACTCAAGCCTTTCTTTTAATTGCTTTGCATTAATCTTGAGTCGTTTGCTTAATTCTCCTTCGTGAATAGTAATAAATCTATCGAATACACCTGAATAACTTCTTGTAATAAGTGAAATCAAACTCGCGACTTTGTCATGGGCTACTTGGAACTTGTATAACGTTTCATTTCCAACGGCAATTTTTAATCGAGTAGGGTGGAAGCTGCTTTCAGTGAAGTTAATCGTGCCGTTGAGTTGTAGTATTTTAAGTGCGTAATATGTCTCACCAATCCCAATTTCAAATGTATTTGCAAATGACTGAATATTGAATGGATATGTTTCGTCCGCTCCAGAGCCAATGGCAATTTTAAGGAAATTTGAAATTGAATTATAAAT
>JABSPC010000394.1 GCA_013215515.1 Crocinitomicaceae bacterium | reverse complement strand
TCTTGCCATTTTTGGTCCGCCAAATAGGACAAGCACTGTTCTGGCGTGCCAAATTTAGCTCTAAATTCGTTTCTCGATAAACTCTTTAATATTTTCATTTCCCCTTTGTTTTAAACAAAGAAACATCATCACCTCGTAAACAATTTAGGTCTTGAGATTTAAAGGGGTAACCCTATTTTTATATATTCAATCGATGGGGTCAAATTATATGGGAGTCGCATGATCCGTCATTAGATGATTGTTGTTTAAAGCGCCTGAAAAGAACTATTACAACTCGATTTCTCCAAAAAAATCATCATGGTATTTAACCAATTCATCTTCCATCATCACGTAGGTGATTTGTTCACCGTAAACTGGAGAGAAGAAAACTTCAAAAAGGATTCCTTCTTTAACCTTCATATTTACTTCTATAAACTCAGAGTGGCTTTTTGATTGCAAATTTGAGTTGCAGGATGGGCAAAAGAACTTAATTCGATCTCCATTTGTGAGCGTTAAGTTATCCTTGGAGTTATATCCATATTCACCTGGAACTGCGCTTAAATAAAGGTGTGTAGATTCGTTAGCTTCCGTTTCCACTTTAAAGTGAATCTGATTGTTGTTTGTGAGTTGATGATCACAATTTGGACAGTGATAATTGTATTTCCAGAGCATACTTGGCAGGTGTAAAAAATGAAAAGCTGTCTTTAAGATAGGAATTATTCGTTAATATGCCCAAAAGCTCTTCTTTCAACTGCTCGTGCTGTCAGGTATATCCTTTGAATTTAAGCTTTTCAAAAATCAATGTTTTGAGACTTGGTGGGAATATTTTCTTTAAGGGAAAGAAGGTTAACGCCCCTAGGACCATTCCGAAAGCCATGTATGTAACAAAGTTTAGATTACTAAAACTAATAATGTTCTGTATGTTATTTCCAAAAGTAAGGCCTTCCATTCTTCTTATTTCTCCAACGATTATTGAAATGCGAATTTGCCAAAACAGAAGAGCTGAACCAATCATTATAAAGTACAGTAGAATATGCTGATTTACTTTTTTAAGCTTCACCAGAGATTGGATAACCAGATGGATTAATGGGGCTGCTCCTATTAATAATGCAAATGACCAATGCGCATTACCTTCGCTAGAGTTATGGATTGAAACACGACTCGGTGTGGCTTTAATTGTTCCAGAGAAAAGTTTAAGAATTAATAATAGGACATCCATCCTATTATTAATAGAACAATTGATGCCGCAATATGAAGTGCAATTCTCATTATTGATTTATCTGGATTGAATTAGGTGAAAAAAAACCATCTCGGCTTGGCCAAGATGGTTTCAAAAATATATAGTTTTAATTCTTAGCGATTCAGCATTACTGGCATCACAAGCATTAAGATATCTTCATGTTCATTTGACTCTGATGGCATTAACAAACCAGCTCTGCTAGGCTCGCTCATTTCCAATCTAATTTCAGTCGTGTCGATGTTGTTCAACATTTCCATTAAGAAACGCGAGTTAAAACCGATCTCCATGTCCTCTCCAGAGTAGTTACACGTCAATCGTTCGTTTGCTTCATTTGCAAAATCAATGTCTTCAGCAGATAATGACAATTCAGAACCCGCCAATTTCAATTTGATTTGGTGCGTTGTTTTGTTTGCGAAAATTGAAACACGCTTGATTGAACTCAAGAATTGCAATCTGTCAATTGTCAGTACGTTTGGATTTTCCTTTGGAATAACCGCTTCGTAGTTCGGATACTTTCCATCAATTAAACGACAAACTAAAACGATGTCATTGAATGTGAATACCGCATTCGAATCGTTGTAATCCAATCGTACTTCTTCATCGCCGCTAATGTTTGATTTAAGCAGGTTTAAAGGCTTTTTAGGTAAAATGAAAGATGAGCTACCATCCGCTTGAGAATCCGTTCTTGTATAGCGAACTAATTTGTGTGCATCTGTTGCGACGAAAGTTATACTCTCTGGTGAGAATTGACAAAATACACCGCTCATTACCGGACGAAGATCATCAACACCAGTAGCGAATAATGTTTTGTTAATTGCATTTGAGAGAATATTTCCTGAAATACGAATAGAACTAGGGTTTTCTAATTCTGGAGTTTTTGGGAAATCGTCACCGTTATATCCAACCATTTTTGATTTTCCATTGTCGTATGCAATTTCAATCGAAAAGTTCGACATGTCAACCAAGAATGTACACGGTTGGTCTGGTAAGTTTTTAAGAACGTCTAATAAGAGTTTCGCAGGAATCGCAATCTTTCCCTCTTCTTTCGCTTCAACTTCCATAGAAGTACGCATTGTTGTTTCCAAATCTGATGCCGCAACAGTCATACGACCATCAACGATTTCAAAAAGGAAATTATCTAGAATAGGTAGAGTATTACTCGTGCTGAGAACTCCTGATATACCTTGTAAATGCTTTAATAAAGTAGCACTTGAGATTACAAAATTCATTTCAATGATGTTTAACCTCCAAAGCTATCAAATTCAAGGCATTTAGAACAAGTGATTTCAACTCAATTTTCCTTGAGTTATTAACAACCAATGTGGATTTCTAATCGAGCCAACAAGATTAAAATACAGACTTATGAAATATTTACTTATTCAATAATGAAGGTTTCTATTAGTTGCATTCCATCGTGTGTCTTAACTCCAGTCAAATCCAATGGGAAATAAGCATGTCCGTGTAAAAGTCGGTTGAATACAAAGTATTGACATTTCACCAATTCACCGGATGGTAGTTCACACCAGAATCGATCAATATCCATGTCTTGCATTTCCGCCATTCCGACCTGTTGAGCTGGGCCACTAATAATTCTGTAGAGTTTATAGGTTTCGTTCTTTTGGCCTACTTTTTTAACGGACAATTCACAAAATGGACTTGTGCGTTTAAGGCTATCCATTTTAACCGCGTTCAATTCATAGTTGGCCGTATTGAAGTTGACGTCTTGGTAATTGCTCAGGTAATCGTATATCGCTGAAGAACCTATTCCCTTAAGCTCTTTGCCGTGTTGAAATACTTTCATGTCACTTCCATTCTTTGTGACTTTAAAGCTTCTTTGTGGCTCGTCGTTAAATTTAACGTCAATTTTAGAAACTTCTGAAAGTTTCATTGTGATCAAGTCTTGGCACATCCATTGAAGTGGATCAGCGTAGAAACGCGGATCAATAATTCCCTTCATATTATTCAACTCCATAATAACTGGGAATCCACTTTTCCCTTGTTTAGCATCGTCCAAAAGCATTATTTGACCATCGTGGCTTTGAGAAGAAGGTCCGAGGTACCAAGTTTTACTCCATTTTCCGTTTTGAAAAATCTTTACTTTAATGTGCTGTGCAGCCATTAAATTTGTGAATCTTTCTTTCGAGTTATCTGATAAGTATCCCTTGAACTCAATGTTTTTAAAGGCGTCGAGACAAAATGAGACTTTATCCTGAGTAACACATCCACCTCTTTTGTCCGTCCAAGTTCCATTCGTTTTACGGAGTTCAAAAACGTTTTCGAACTTATCCGTAATGATGATTTTATCGACTGTTTCAATGTCTGCAATAGCAAATTCAATTAACTCAGAATCTGATTTACCATCATTTTCAGAAAGGCTCATGGCGAAATAAAGCATGCCGGCAAGTCCACCTAATGCAACGATTATAATTATTAATTTTTTCATTTGAAGTAGATTATCGAGAGTATTTTTGTTTTCTCAGAAAGTTCATGACCAATGCCAATAGAAGTATAATGGCGATCGGTAGTCCAACGTTTAGTAGTTTGTAAAATCCTGAATCGGCTTTAACTTTTTCAGCATTGATCGCATGAATACCGATTTCACGAGATCGGATATCCAACACAGAATGTTCGCCCATCATGAAATCTGTTAAATTCTGATAGAATTCCTGATTTCCAATAACATGCTGAAAGCGCGCTTGAGCCAATTCGTAATTTTGTTTTAAGTCATTGACCTGCAGTTTTGGTCTGTACTGCCAAGCGCTGTCCGCTCTATTGCCTTTTGGCGCTGAATCATACCTGTTTACGAAGAATCGCCCATTTCCTACTAGCAATACCTTTCCTTCAGTTTTACTTTCACTAAGGAATTTCGAATCAGGGTTCTTTGCGAACTCATCGACAATTCGGTTCTTAAAATAAGAAGTGAATTTACCCGCCGATAATGCAGCTATACATTTAGCATTATTAGGGTTTCCAGGGTTTGGTACCAATGGCTCGTTGCCATATTGAATAGGAATCATGAAGCTAACTTGTGGTGCCATTCCAGTGGGGATGGAATTTGAACTAGAAGTTAGAATCGGCGTGACAATGTATTCGCTTTTCTTGGGTGGAATCAACTTAACTTCATTCGTATACTGCAAAGATACAGGGTCCAAGTTTCGAGCAATGGCATGATCTGTAGGAGTGGCAAGTACATTAAAGAACCATGGAATCATGGCTTGCTTCTCCATCCGAACAGGTTTAGGCAAACAATTTCGATCCATTATGTAATTGTCTTCTAATTTCAACCCATAATCGAATAGGAGCTTGTCAAGTCCTGTTTCAATTCTTGTTGTTGGTGATTTACCGTATCGATTCAATGTATCCAATGGAAGGTTTAACTTATCTAT
>JABSPC010000393.1 GCA_013215515.1 Crocinitomicaceae bacterium | reverse complement strand
GAATGTCCAACAGCCCCTAAATCTGATTCGATTTGACGGCCTCCAATAAATAATGGGAGATCATTTTCTAGTCGATGAACATCGACTCCATAACCGATTCTAATATTCACTCTTACTCCTCTATGTTAGGATTAGCTCCATTGTCACCTAAAACCATACTCAACGTAAAACGCAAAGTATTCGCTAGTGGATTCAATCGTTTAAGAGCAGCCAAATAAGAAATGTCAATTCCGAATTTATTGTATTTAAAACCCAATCCAAAATTGAAATATTGACGAGCTCCTTTGTTAGCGTTCTCGTAAAAGAAACCAGTTCTCAATGCAAAAATGTCATTGTACCAATACTCTATACCAGCAGCGATGTTTATCTCCGTCAATTCTTCTTTAAACTTAGTCCCACTTACAACCTCATACGTTCCATCTGATTGTAGATTATAATTACCGTCCTCATCTTCAACCAATACACCAGGTGCATCATAGAACGATTGTAGCAATCCACCAATTACACCAATATCAGGATTGTGATGACCAGACAACACCGTTTCTGTTCCATCGATAGTTTCAATTATTGCTGGCGTAGGAACCAATAATTTTTGAAGTTCTAATGAGAATGTTACGTGATTGTATTTATCAAATTTTGCTTTTAAAGCTGAAGCAATTTTCAAGTTCATTGGAATGAAATCTCTCACTGCAGCATCTGAATAAGCAACTTTATTACCAATATTATTAATTGTTGTAGCAAACGTGTATTCACTTTTCGTGCTACCCAATTTTAAATCATCATTAAGGTATGTGAACGATACGTCAGCAGCACCAACAACACCAGCCTTCGTGCTTGCCCCTTGAACAACCATTCCTCCTGTTAGGTTTGAATATGCAAATTTACCATTAAGCCCAACCCCCATTTTGTCATTCAACTTGAAAGCATAACCTGCAGTGATTTCAAATTCACTTGGCTTGTCATTTCTCAATATATTTCCTGCAGCATCCGTAAAGGTAATTTCTCCAAGACTGAAATATCTTAATGCTCCACCAACCGCATGTCGTTTGTTAATGTTATAATAACCCGCAACGTACGAAAGATGAATATCGTTAGTTAATTGTCTCAACCATGGTGTATAAGAAACACTAATTTGTGATTTTTCCTTTGCAAAGTTCAACATGGAAGTGTTCCAGTAAAGAGAATTTGCGGTAGCACTCAATGCTGTACCAGCATCTCCCATTCCACCTGCTCTCGAACCTGGCGTGATAGCCATGAACGGTAGCGCTGTAGTAATCGTATTCAACTGAAGGGCATTAATTTTCCCGTCTGTATCTCCAATAGGCTGAGCGATTGACAAAGTACTTGTCAAAACTAATAATGCTGTAAATAATATGTTTTTCGTCTTCATAATTCGGTATTCAATGCAAATATACGGATTTGCAGTTCCTTTATTGTGTCGTTATTTCAAAATAACCAACTTTTCTACTTTCTCTGCTCGCAAATCATCTGGAGTTGTTACAATTAATCGGTAAACGTAAACTCCTTTTGCAAGTTGATCGCCAAACTCATCCAAACCATTCCATGCGATTCCTTCAGATCTAAACCCTTCAGTCATTACAACTTGATTGATTGTTTTAACTAAACGACCAGAAACAGTAAATATTTGAATTTGAGCCTCTAATTGACTACAAACTTGATTGTGCTCAAAATAAAACTCAGTACTTGTTGTAAATGGATTAGGGTAATTCAATACGTGTTCAATTGCCATATTTATCTGTTCTTGGACAACGAATTCAATCGTAGCTTCAGAAGAGTTGTTATTGACATCCCACACCTTAACAGTTAAAGTATGCACACCTGGCTCAATAGAAGAGAAGTTATATCGAATTTCACCAGACTGATAAGAATCTAAATCCGCGGTATAAAAATCATTCAAAACGATAGGGTCTCCTGTTTCACCATCCAGAACTGCAATTAAATCATGACCAATTCCATTCCCTACTGTGTTTATTCCATTCTCATCAAATAACTGTGCAATTAAAATTGGAGTTTCATCTGAAATTCCACCACCTACAAAATTCTCATCATTAATAAATAAATCAATTGTTGGTCCTTCTGTATCATCTATACCATTTGGATCGAGCCCTCCAATATAAAATGTCGTATCATAACCAAACGCATCAACGGTTCCATTATCGCCGTAATAACTAATCTTACCAAAGTCGATTGAATAATCAATGTCTTTTGGCACAATGAAGGTAAATTCGAATTTTCCATTTACAATGCTCGCTTTACCATTGTAAACCTTATTTGTTTGAGTAAAAAACTCGAGTTCAGGAGACTCCGAAGGTCCATCATTACTCAAGGTTAACTGAGCTTTTGGTTTATCAAAAACAGACGGATAAAGAACTCCATTAAACGAAGTCATGGCTGATCCAAAATTGTCTTCAACATGTCCTTTAATCGTAACCTTACTTAAAGCTTGAATCGTGTCAATCTCTATATTAGGATCCAAACCGTTTATACTATCCGTAACAATTTTCATTTGAGGTAACGCCAATTTCAAAGCAGGATCACCAATCAATGTAAAACTTCTCTTGTTGTTGCCACCAACTTGATTCTTCGTTGCTGTAATAATTTCACCAAAAGTTAAGGGTTCAAGGTTGGCATTTCTTCGGAATACATTTCTAATGAATTTTTGACCAATTGATGTATTAACTGTAAAGAACACCGATCGCGTTGTAGTCATCAATGCTATAGCAGCCCCATATGGGTTAATTGACGCCCACTCCCCAGCTGAAACTCTTTCTGGATCATCAAACTTCGTGAATTCGCAAGTCGCGGAAACGAACAGTGGCATCACATCAATATTTCTCCAGCCCTTAATTTGAGGAACAGTTATAACGCGTTCTTCGGCTACACCAACCTCCCCACCATGTCCAACATAGTTTACCACCAAAGCTCCTCGCTCAATTTTCGTGTCGATTGCTTCATTAACATCTGGGTATCTTTCACCACCTGCCGTTGCAATTTGCGTAAAAGCATCCAAGTATATTTTCTCACAATTCATTTCAGGAAGTGAATCACTCACATATTCAAACTGAGGTTCAACATCATTAACCAAGAACCAATTCGTTTCTTCGTCGTCGGCAATTAAGACGTACTTCGTTCTCCAATCGCCAAAAGTAGAGGAGCCGTTATTTGAACTACAGTTCGTATTTGTTGTTGAATACAGATCGGATCCATTTTGCATATAATGCTGGATCTTATCAACTTGCTCCGTTGCCATCTGAACGTTTGAAATCAGCAACCTCCCAACACCAATATCCACTAGGTCACTAGCCAAAATAGATTCATTATCATCCAAAATTCCAAAATAATCATCTGAAGGCATGTTACCAATGTGATCTTCTGAAAAATCCGAATTGTTCAATTGATAAGTCACTATAAAATTGTTGTTATTCGCTACCCTATCTTTCGGGTCATACGTCCCATCACCAAAGATTAATAGATATTTAGGTTCAGTTCCAGGTAGAGTTGCAGATCTATCGTAAAACATTTTTGCAAAAGAACGAATTGCCGTTGCATCTTGCATCCCCGAACTAAATTCATTATAAACTTGAT
>JABSPC010000392.1 GCA_013215515.1 Crocinitomicaceae bacterium | reverse complement strand
TTTGTATTGAACACCAGCAATTATCGAGTACGTTTTGAAACCTGTGATTGTACGAAGTCCACCAGTTTGAGTTGAGTCAACAGCCCAATAGCCATTATCTTGACTTGCGTGTTGTATATACTGAGCACCTATAAATCCGCCAATTCTTTTCTTCTTAGAATCGTCTTTGCTGCCAAGAGAAAAGGTTCCTCCAAATATAAGATGGCTTTGATTAAAATTTGGGGCAGGTTTTGGAAAGCGCCAAGATTTTTTCAAAAGATCAAACCTTGTGAAAACGGTACCCTCAGTACTAACTTCAGTGTATAAACGATCTGAAATATTGAAGGCGTACTTGAGTGAGTGACCGATGAGGAAATGCTTATGCAGAGTTACTGATACTGGAGACACAGTAAACGAATGTTTCGGTGCCGAATAGCTTGATTGTCCAAAAACTCCAGACGAAACAAGAATAAATAGTAGTGTTATTGATCTCATGTTAGTAAAACAATCATAACGATATGAAAGTTACAATTAGATCGTTCGATTACTTGATCTTCCGATTATTCGAAACGAACTTAACTAAACTTCGAACGTCAATAATTCTTAATTCATCACTCCTAATTAATAACTATTACAAGCTATAAATGAACTATTCGATAGTTTGATCGTCCGATTATTCGAAACGAATTTATTAGACACGGTTCCAACTAAGCGCCAAGCGTCAATAATTCCTAATTCATAACTTCTCTTCAAGACCGTTCATTCCACATTAATTGTAATCGTATATTCATTTTCCAAACTTCCTCTATAATAGCGGCTAACCATTACTTCGTAGGTCCCGACCTTAATAGCATCAAAAATAAAGTACTTCTTAGCTGAGTCACCCCCGCACATTCCTGGTTTTTGCTTTTTATCGTATTCGATAAAGCTTCGACTCATAGAGAGCGCCTTGTTATTCGAACTGTACGCGGATACTGTATACCCAACAGAAACGTGAATACTTCCAACGTAATATATTTGTTGTCCTAATTTGACGCTGTAATTGCCTTCAATTGGATTGATAGAAATCATGTTTTTTCTAGGTTTAAACTTCTTGTTGACTTCCAAAGGAGTTACTATAGAAACGGGTTCAGGTTCGTTTGCCGAAGTCAAAATAATTTCTGATTGATTGAAGTTCACCATTGCGAAAGTAAGGGCTGCGAAAATTCCGATTGAATAGTACATAAGCTTGGTTTTAATGTTTATACCAAACTGTACAGAGGAGTGAAGACCTCGTTCAATGAAGGTCCAATCTTAACGATTGTTTAACAATTACTCAATGAATGCATAATTTTTTTATCATGTGTTTCAAGGACAAAGCATGAATAACCCTAATTCACACATCGCGATGCTTCGTCAAACTCGGCATTTGGATTGGCCTAAAGAACTCCCAATTAATAACCTTTTTTCATGACAATTTTTCGGCTTCGTCTAATTTGCTTTTTGATATAGTTTCTAGGAAACCTCTTTCGGATAGCCATGTCCATAATAGATCTAAACCCTCTATAATGACAAATCTCGAAATCGCGAAGTGGAAGCATACGCGAATCATGATATGCACCATCAATGGCTAATAAACTGTCGAACACAACATAATGCGACATGTGCCCCAACATTTGTAATAGTTCATTGTGATCCGGAAAGATGTAGATTATCTCTGCGCCTGAAACAAGCATGTCCAAAGCTTCAGCTCTCCCCAATTCATATTCTGTTGTATCGGCACACTCTTTTTGACCGATAACTGAGCTTACAGCAAGCATCGTGAGAAATATGGATAAAATAAGAGATTTCATTTAAGTCAAAATTGTTGGGATGAGTTCGGATTTACATTCTCTAGGAAAGAAGAGTCTTCTAGTTTAGATAGAACTTACATTCTCATACCCTTCAAAGCCCCCGTACACTTTAGACGCATTTTCAACTTCTTTCATAATCTGTGCAGGAAGTGCGAGGTCTCTGAAAACAAAAGATTCGATACTAATCTTAGGGGATTTACTCTTTTCTGTAATTTCATTGATCATAGTCGTTTCAACTAAATCTCTGCTTATAACACAATCTTCGTATGTAAATCGATCTAGAACCTTGCGAAGGTAATGTTCGGTATTTGACTTTAATGCCTCAAGGTCTTCATGGCTAAGTTCTACTTTTGACACCACTTCATAACTAAATTTATACTGAACGTCGGTTCCATTTATATCCATCCACAATACCGTTTGATTTATTTTGTAATTTCCATCATGATCTTGGCTTTGATCATTTTCGCCTTCACTGTTTTGAGTTGTACAACCAATTGAAAGCATTAAAATGGACAGGATCAATAAGAGAAGCGTACACTTTGGAAAAATTAAATTCAGACGATTCATATTCTTGTTTATCTCTATAAATTAGAATCGATTATTCGATAGTTTGATTGTCAGAATATCCGAAACGAACTTGTTAAGACACCGCCTTAACTAAACTCCGAACGTCAATAATTATTAATTCATCACTCCTAATTAATAATTATTACAAACTCTCCATATTAAACCCTTCTCCAACTACCTTAAACGCAGTACGTCTATTCCGCTGATGGTACTCTTCTCTGACCTCTTCGGTTGGCTGAGCTTTAATGTAATTTTCCTTTAGATAAATTCGTTTGCCTTCATCATCTAGGACAGGCTTTTTCTTAGAATTTTTCAAGAAGTTAGGCAAGTCCTCACCATATCCTTTTGCAATTAATCGTTCCTTAGGAATACCTTTAGAAATTAAGTAATCAACACAAGATTTAGCTCTTCTTTCAGCCAGTCCTCTGTTATAATCACTACTTCCTCGTGAATCGGTATGAGAGTTAATTTCTACGACTAGGTTACCATTGAACATTAAGAAAGCGTACAATTCATCCAGAACCTCTTTAGAGCGCAATCTAAGCGCAGAAGAATCAAATCCGTATTCGATACCGTCCAATTCAATTTCGTCCTCTCCAATTGGCCCTAAATAGAAATCTTGCATCAATGCCGTTGACTTTGTAATCGGCATTGTAGTTACAGACTCAGCCGCCGCGAAATATGATTTACGCGTAGCCATGATATAAATTTGCTGCGCCTTGTCCATTGTTATTTTATAAAACCCATTCTCATCCGTAAGAATAACTCTGTTTTCGAATGGAATTGTACTATTAATGTCCTTGAAATTTAAATTCGTATTCGGTAAAATTTCATCCGTCTCAATGTCGAAAACGAAACCTTCCAGTGTAATTACAATAGGTTCATTTGTGATTTCATAAATATCATAACAGTGACCGTTTTCACATGGAGCTCTGTCACTAGCGAAATAGCCTTTTTCCATTAAAGCATCCCAAATAATGTATGAATCATCCATACTTGAATTGATAGGCATTCCCATGTTTACTGGAGTACCATACGCCTTGTTATCTGAGTAATACGAGCTTTTGAAAATATCCAACCCACCAATTGAGTTGTGTCCATTTGAACTGAAAAACAGCGTTGAAGAAGGCTCGTGATAAAAAGGACTGACCTCATCCAATTCAGAATTTATAGGTCTTCCTAAGTTAATTGCTTCTGCTCCTTGTGCAACATTTCCAGTTTCGTCTAATTGAATTTTCCAAAGGTCCATTCCTCCTAGTCCACCTGGGCGGTTACTTGAAAAGAACAACGTCGTTTCGTCCAAAGAAACAAATGGGTTGATGCTTTTGAAGCCAGGAACGTTTACCGATACTGGAAGTTTAAAGGATTCATAGAATTTCATTCCAACCATTCTGCCGAAGTAAATAGATTGCTCTAATCTATTTTCATCATTCCATTTTGTGTAGAAGATCAAACTTTGTTCCTCGTTTCTTTTAAGTTTATTATAAGAACTAGAAGCCTCGTGTTGTGCGGAGTTCAATGGGCGACCATAATTTATCGCTCTTGACCAATTTCCGCTAAGATCTTTTTCTGTCCAATACAAGTCACATAAGAATGCAGACTCCTGAATCTCAGGATCGAAAATTACCCCTCCATTTCTAGCACTCGTGAACATTAATTTGTTTTCAGATCCAAAAAATGCCGGTGCAAATGATGTCGTTCCTCTGTTGAAAATAGTGGTGTCCAGCATTTTCACTTCAATCTTCTTTTTGAAGTTGTTTTCGTCCATCGCGTAGAAACAGCCTTTGATCAATAATTGAGCACTTCTTAAAAGAGAATCAGAGTAATTGTCCGACTTAATATATTGCTCAAATAATAGAACCGCTTCTTTATGATTTTTAACGTTCATTTGAGAAACAGCATAATTATAGACGTCTTCAGGATATGATTTGAATGAAGACGTATGCTCGAAATGCACAACAGCCTCGTCGTAATCAAACGTTCTTAAATGACAAGCAGCAATTTGGTGCTGAATGTAATGTTTGATAGGAACTTGTCTTGAAGTATCTATTTTGCGTTGTTGCTTATCTCTTAGCTTTTGCTTTGACGTAATAACTTCATAGGGAATAGTCACTTCTTGTAATCCAATAGAATCACTCCAAGCTTTTTCATAATTCAGCAATGCGCTATAGAAGTCTTCAGCTTCAAAATACTCATCAGCATGGTGCACCCAAACTTGTCTCGATTGACCAAAACTGATCATTGGGAGGGCAAGTATGATTATAAATAAAAGTTTTTTCATCGTGTCTTTCATATGATTATAGTCGAGGACAAATTTTCTCAGTTTTAGGCTTCTTTTTCTGTCTCATGTAAGTGAACGAAAGCTCAATTCCACCACGTCCATTTGAAACTGTTGCAAGGCTTGAAATATTTATATCGTAACCTACTTTAGCAATGAACGAGTCCATCTTAGCGCCAATCGATATAATCATTGCATCGGCGTTACTAACTGTGAACGTGCCCGAATTTCTATAAATAATTCCTCCAAGTAAATAGAGGTCGCTACCTTTTAGATAATACCCTGCATCAACAGCAAATGTCAGCTCTCCAAATTCCAGTTGTTGCATGTATAATGCTTTTGGCAAAAGGTAAAATGTCTCAGTGATGTTAATTCTCGTTCCAACGTGTCCATAAAAACGCATCGGCAGTCTGTTGTCTGTGCCTGTAAAGGATTCGTTTGGCTGTGTTAAGTTAAAGGCAGAAAAACCAATAAACGGGTTGAATCTACTTTGTTGCTTTGCAAAGAAGTACAAGAATCCAGCATTTACATTTGGAACAATAAGTGACTGACCTGTGAAATTTTCAAGGGGGTCAATAGAAGTGTTGAACTCACCGCCATTGCTAGTGGAGTACTGGTTGTTGAATGAAAGCAATTGGTGCTCAACCGATTTTTGAGTTAAGCCTCCTT
>JABSPC010000391.1 GCA_013215515.1 Crocinitomicaceae bacterium | reverse complement strand
GACGGGAAGGAAATCTTAAAAGGATTAAGCCTTGAAGTAAAAGCGGGAGAAGTCCATGCGATTATGGGACCAAACGGTGCTGGAAAAAGTACTTTGGCTTCTGTATTAGCGGGTAGAGAGGATTATGAAGTAACTCAAGGTTCTGTTGACTTTGACGGCGCAGATCTTCTTGAAATGGATACTGAAATTAGAGCTCGTGAAGGATTGTTCCTTGCGTTTCAATATCCGATTGAGATTCCTGGTGTTTCCAACATCAACTTTTTGAGAACGGCAATTAACGAAACTAGAGAACATAATAAGAAAGACCCAATTTCGGCAAAGGATTTCATGGCAATGGTTCGTGAAAAATCTGCGCTTGTAGAGCTTGACTCTAAATTGGCTTCTAGAAGTGTGAACGAAGGATTTTCTGGAGGTGAGAAAAAACGAAATGAGATCTTTCAAATGGCGATGCTGAATCCTAAGCTTTCTATTTTGGATGAAACGGATTCAGGATTGGACATTGATGCATTGCGAATTGTAGCTAAAGGTGTGAACACATTGAAAAGTGATACCAACGCTACAATAATAATTACGCACTACCAAAGACTTTTGGATTATATCATTCCTGATTTTGTCCATGTACTATACGATGGGAGAATCGTAAAAACGGGAACAAAAGATCTTGCTCTTGAATTGGAAGAGAAAGGATACGATTGGATTAAAGAAGAATTAGCAAACTAAGAGCTGACAGAAATGAGCATGGTTGCAGAAAATAAAAAAGAGTTCATCTCTAATCTTACGAAAACTTCAATTTCGATTCCTGACGAGTTGAAATCATTGGCAGAGGAGACATTAGAGAACGTTGACCTTCCTACAACTCGTAATGAGCATTGGAAATACACTCGCGTTGCGAAATTATCTAAGATTAACTTTAAGAACGATCTTGGAAATGTTCAAGAGATTGAAGATTTTATCATTGACCCAACGAAGGCGACCTTTGTGTTTATTAATGGTCACTATTCGTCAGAATTATCTACTACTGAGGTTACTGAAGGAGTTTCTGTGGAGCTATTGAGCAATTCTGGAATGGAATCGAGCTTAATTAAAAACGAAGACGAAGTTTTCAATGCCCTGAATACAGCTCATTTGATTGATGGAGTTTCAATAACAATTGCAAAAAAGGCACAAGTTGAAACACCAATTCAAGTTATTCATATTCTAGATGGAAATGAGCAACTTTCGAATTTCAAAACAGTTATTAATGCTGGTGCTTTTTCGAAAGCAAGTATCGTAGAAGGTTTCTTTGCTACTGATGGAAGTGAGAAATCATTTGCGAATGTAACGGCCGAAATAAAATTGGGTGCTAACGCATTCTTGACAATTGACAAAATTCAATTCGAAAACGAATCTACATTCCATATTAGCACGGAACAAGTTGAACAAGATAAAGATTCGACTTTTACAATAAACACAATTACGCTGAACGGTGGTTTGGTTCGAAACAACCTGAACATTGACGTTATCGGAGAAAACTGTATAACCTGCCTTAACGGAGCTTATATCTTAAAAGGCAAACAACACGTCGACAATCATTCGATAATGGATCACAAGGTCCCTAACTGTGAGTCACACGAATTGTACAAAGGCGTAATGGATGAAAATTCAACAGCCGTGTTCAATGGAAAAGTATTCGTTCGAAAAGATGCGCAAAAGATCAATGCTTTTCAATCGAACAAAAACGTACTTCTTTCTGATACTGCGACCATCAATTCAAAGCCAGAATTAGAAATCTATGCGGATGATGT